>JACQSM010000076.1 GCA_016205965.1 Candidatus Uhrbacteria bacterium | reverse complement strand
GTATAGACGAGCAGCTTCACCGCCTCGCGCTTCTTGCCGTCGATGTAGAACATGACGGGCCGGGCGAAGATGAGCAGTCCGAGCACGGCGGCCGAAAGCGAGAACAGCATCAAGAAGGCCATCGGCCCAAAGATGCTCGGCAGGCGATCTTCAAAAAGCATCCGCCCCTGAGAAGGAATCGTTGCAACCAGGCCGATGTACGCGGCGGCGGCGACGGCGCTGCCGACTGCTTTGGCGAGAATGCTCTTGTTGTCCATATGATGTTACGGATCTTTATACATTTGATTACCACTCGCCGGGCGGCGTTTTGCGGGCTGTCTTCTTCGTAGCATGCCGACGCTTGGCGTCAAGGCGTTGCCGCTTCTGCGCCCGGCTGACCTTGGTCGCCCGGCGCGTTTTTTTGGGCGTCAGGGCGACCGCGACCAGCTCCTGCAAACGCGCCACGACCGCGCCACGATTCTGAAACTGCGAACGTTCGGCCTCGGCGGCTAGGACGATCTCGTCTTCTCTGTTGAGGCGGCCGCCGGCCGCGGCCCGAATCATCGCCTTCTGCTCATCGGTAAAAGCTGGCGACGCCCCGACGTTCCAGCGCAGCTGCGCCTTGCTTGAGGTCTTGTTCACCTTCTGGCCGCCCGGGCCGGATGAACGGACGAAATCCACGGTGATTTCGGATTCAGGGACGGTCGGCGATTGTGCGTAAGCGTTCGGCATGCAATAGTAGGATACCACTTATGCTCGCCATTTTTCTCAAAAGCGCCTTCCGACCGGCCGACTTACCGAAAAGCAACAAACCACAGATCGCCATGCTGGGCCGCTCGAACGTCGGCAAATCATCGCTGATCAATCATCTTGCCGGCGCCAAAAATCTGGCCCGGACCAGCGCCCAACCAGGACTCACCCAAGCCATCAACCTCTACGAGTTTGACGGCCGCTATCTCCTCGTCGACCTGCCCGGCTACGGCTACTCCCGAGCCAAGCGTTCCAAAGGCAAGGGCTTTGCCGGCATGCTTAGCGACTACCTTTCGGAAGCAAAGCGGCTGAAGCTCGTGCTGCTCATCATCGACGGGCGCCACGGTCTGATGGAAAACGATCGCTACGCCCTCGACCAGCTGCTGCGGCAGGAAATTCGATTCGTGGTCGTCTTCAACAAAGTCGACAAACTCTCGAACTCGGCAGCGGCCCAGGGCCTGCGCCAGGTTCAGGCTGAATTCCCGGACATCAATTTCATCCCACACTCGACCGCCGACGGCAAGGGGCTCGGCGAGATCCGAGATGCTATTGAGCGGGCGGTTCGGGCAGAGTAGTGTTCCGTGCCACGCGTTCCCCGTCACACTCGCTACGGCTGCCTCGTATGATCGACCAAACCATTATTGATGATGCCCACCGCCATCGATAAAACCCTATATTTATCCTTCAAATCATCCGAATCCCCCAACGCAGGCATTCTTTTCGTAATCTCTACCAAGGCTTTTTTGGCTTCCGCTCTGAGCGGACTTGCCATCGCTTCTGCCTGATTCTTCAGCTCATGAAGCGAGTCAAGCTTTTCCGGTACCAGCCAGGCGTCAAAAATCTCCTTCAGCTCCGATCTCCATTTTTCTTTCTCCGCCTCTTCAGGACTTTTTTCATTAAGCCGATCCGCCGCCATCTCTCTCTCGATCCGTTCCAGCCAATACTTGGCCTGTTCCTCCTGTTCGGGCGTCAACTCAACCTCCGCAACTTCCGGATTCGCCATCTGACTAAATTCAGGGTTCTTGGGTTCCATGCGGACATCGGTGAAGGAGTTATTACACCTAAGATAGTAAATCAAAATCCCGCTATGTCGTGGCTGAACGTTACGTGTGCGGTGTCGACTTTTAAGGGTGTTTTGAGACAGCCTTGCAACTATCCATGGAGGCCGTTCCGGTCGGCATAAAACGTCTCGTTCAGGGACATCTCGTGGCGTAATAGTCGTTCAGGCAACCCTTAACGCATTGCGATCTGGCAGTGTATGCCTTGGATCGGACGCTTTGGCAATCATTGAAGCAATCGCTCCTCTTTAAGAGATCGCCGGAGGACTCGCAAGCTGTCGTGCAGGCGTTGTAGTCAGCAATATCCGGTTCCGGCGGACAGTCGGCCAGGCACTGCTTATGCGCGGCCTCCTTTTGCTCATAGCACGACGGCTGCGGCACGGGAGCAGGCTTGGGCGGCGTGGGAGCGGGAGCCGGTTCCGGAGTGATGTCATCCGGCACGATGGGCTTGGGCGACGGCTTCCCCGGCAATGTGTCCGCCTCCGGCAGATACGGTTCCGGAGTCACGTCGGGACCGATCCATTGATCATAGCCGTTCGGTATCCCGCCCGGACCGAGGTCGGCCACCTCCGAATAGTCGGGACCCAAGATGGCGACGACGTATGGCTGCAGCCAATAAGCGAACCCGTCGCCGATGTCCATGATGATGTCGCCTACGCCGACGGCGATCTCCTTCGATGACAGGCAACCTAGCCACTTGAAGGCATTGCATCCGGCATCCCAGATCTCGATGGCCGTCTGTAAATTCGCCAGGAACGGTATCCTCTTGCCATACACTTTTTCGAGCACCTTATCGCCCATTTCCGCATCCAAGGCAAAAAGCAGTCCCTTGAGAAAACCGACATCCGGCACCTTGCCTTCGATGGCAGAGTCGAAGTACAGGGAGAGCGCGGCCGCTGCCGCTACCTTGAGGGGAATGTTCCACTTCGCGTCGTCGCCGTGCTCGGACAAGAGGTAGGTGACGATCGCCTGGATCAGGTACGGCTCGTTGACCCATCCCGGATCTCCCGACTGGGCGAGTGTGCCTGATGTGCCGCACAGAATCTCCACGAGAGAGCCGAGACGGGAATCGGTACTCGGGTTCGCCATGACGCGCTCGTAGCATTCGGCGGGCGATGCGGCCTGGGCCGGGGCGATCAGTCCGGTCGGTATCTCGCCGGGCCGCCCGGGCAGACGCTTCTCCAGTTCGGCCAAATAGCCGCCGTAGATGACATCGATCTTGGCGACCTCGTCCATGCCCATGTTGACGCTCGAACCGTCGGTCGTAGCCAGTCTCACCGTCGCCCTGGGATTCTTCTTGATCTTCTCGATGCCGACGAGCAACTCCTCCATCCCCTTTCGCGACTTGGCGAGAGCCGCGACCAGCTCCGGATTCCCCTCCGGTACCTTACTGGCGGCAGATTTCAGCTTCTCGACGGCAACGGCCATGACTGCCTGTGCGATCGCGCCCCTCGGTATCGCACCGACCTCCGCCTCCACGACGGCGCGCGGCATGGTCGGAGCAGCGACCATGAAGAGCTTGCTCTGATTCGACGAACGAACGCTAAGCTTGTCGCCGTTCATTTTCGTCTGGACCACCATGATCGAGACCTGATCGGGAAGGAACGCCTCCTTGGTCTCGTCATACTCCAGCGGCGGCACGGGCGCCTTCACCTCGGTCGCCGTGACTTTGGACGCGGGCACGGTCAGCCTTTGCTTGGTGCGAGTGGTGAACACGACCGCAGTGGCCGCGTCGGGATCGAAGCCCGCGCCATTGATGGCAATCGTGTCGAAGGAGCCAAAGATGAAGCCTTCGACGTCGATGGCCAGGCTCCCGTCTGCGGGGACCTGAAGAGCCTTGGTCGCCGTTTCTTTTTCTCCGCCGTACGGTGTCGTTAAGAGGGGTTGGGACGAGAGAAAGTACATCGCAGCCAGACCGGCCACAATGAACCCGCTAATGATGACTCCGGCTTTCAGTGAAAATTTTCGCATAGACAGTCGTTAATACGTAGTTTACCACCGTCCGCACTCGGTGACACGCGACAAAAAAACAATACGAAAACGCGGGGCTTTCGCCTCGCGTTTTTCGTGCTCATGGCACTACGGTCCAAAAGAAACCCGCCCTCTTTGGGCGCCTGACTGGGTTCATTTGAAACGCACTGTTTTGGCCGCCCGTCTTGGACGCATTCGGAACGCACGATTGGCAAGCGTTTAAGAATGCACTGTCAGATCATCGATTCATCCACGTGATCGACATCTGCAATACGGTCGCGAACATGACCCAAAGAAGATACGGCGCCTGAGCCCAGGCGATCCAAGGGGCGAACGGCCGTATGACAAGGATCGCCCAAACAAGCGTTCCGAGGACCAACAGGATATCGACCGCTGCGAGTACATTATTGCGAAGGCCGAATTGGATCGGGGTAAACGCGAAATTGAACGCCAGATTGAGTGCGAAAGGTAACGCGACCAATGCCGGAATCCTGCCTTTCGCCGCAAAATAGAAGACCGTACCGAAAGTGACGGCGATCCCTGCATAAAGCGCTGTCCACACCGGACCAAAGAGCCAGGAGGGCGGCGCCCAAGAAGGTTTGGCGAGTTGCTGATACCACGCCGCAGTCGAGTCAGGCATATTGAGCAGTCTAGCTAAAGAGTACTTTTATGATCCTTCTTTGAGTCTACCAGTTCGAACCGCATTCTGGGTACAAGCAAAAGAGCCGCTTAAATAAGCGGCTCTTTTGCTGGCTGCGGGACTAGGACTCGAACCTAGATAAGCAGATTCAGAGTCTGCTGTCCTACCATTAGACGATCCCGCAACGATTCAATTGTTTGCGCGTTACCAGGACGGTCTGAAGGCCGTCCTCCTTCACTCAACCACCTTCCCACCAAAAGCCGCTACCAGCCCCTCCAGGACCTGGGGGACCGCGGCCGACGGTCGGGCGGGCTCACTGTACTGCGGGGCTTCGGATTTTTCAAGAAGGATGCCGTCGATGCGTACTTTGTCTCCCAGGAGCTCTCCCAGGACCTTTTCGAGCACCCGGCGATTCTTCTCCTCGTTGACTTTATCCCGGTGGAAAGCGAATTCAAAGCCCAAAACGACCTTTCCCGGCTCGGCATCGACTGGCTGGCCGATGCCCAGCACGAACGGCAGCGAATGGTTCTCCTCCCCCGCCTTCCGAATAAACTCCTGCCAGACGGCTTTGACCGCTTCCAGGTCGGCAGAGGCTGGGACTTTTTGTTCTTCTTTTGGCGGAGGGACAGGCCCCTCAGACTTGGCCGTGGGGACAGGTACACTCGCTTCGCTCGGAACCAGTCCCCGTGACTCCGGAACCAGTCCCTTTCCGCCTGCCATCCCGCTGGCTGCGCTTGGGGACAATCCTGCCCCTCCGCCGCAAACCTTCACCGCCGCCAACTCCAACGGCAAATGCTGCAGATGCGAAATCTTCATTCTGGCCCGCGCCTCGAGCAACATCTCGATCATCCGGGCCAGCTCCCCCGCTCCGACGGCGACCCAGCCGCCGACGCGCGCCGCGGTCTCCTTGTCCATCTCTTCGGCCACGGACTCCGGACCGGCGACGGCCGCCAGCAAAGTCTTGCGCAGCAACTCGACGGCATCCAAAGCGAACTGTTCCATGTCGAGTCCGGCTTCCAAGCCCTCGCCGATGGTCATCAGAGCCGTCCGGCCGTCGCGCTTGACCAGGCACTCGACAAACTCGGAAACGGCGGCGGCATTCGAACGCGGCAGCACCGACAGCGCGTCGTCGTACGACACCCGCTTGCCATCGCTCACCGCCAAAACTTTTCCGAGCAGCCCTTCGGCATCGCGCAGCGACCCCTCGGCCCGCCGGGCGATCTCTTCGACGGCCTTGTCGTCGACCTTGCAGCCCTCGCGTTCGGCCAGATCCCGCAGCCGCCCGACCACTTCGGCGAAACCGATCTTGCGAAAATCGAACCGCTGGCAGCGGGAAACGATGGTCGCCGGTACCTTGTGCAGCTCGGTCGTGGCCAGGATGAACATGACGTGACTCGGCGGCTCCTCCAGCGTCTTCAACAGCGCATTGAAAGCCTCGGTCGTGAGCATGTGGACCTCGTCGATGATGAACACCTTGAACGGCGCCCGGGCCGGAGTGAAGCGGGCGTGCTCGATGATGTTCTCGCGGACGGCATCGATGCCGCGATGCGAGGCGGCGTCGATCTCGATGATGTCGAGCGAGCGATTCTCGGCTGCGGCCAGGCAGTGCTCGCACTCGGCGCAGGGCTCCGACTTGCCCGCCGCCCGGGCGGCGCAGTTGACGGCGCGCGCCAAAATCCGCGCCGTGGTCGTTTTACCGACGCCGCGCGGCCCGCTGAACAGATAGGCGTGAGCGATCTTGCCGGTCTCGACTTCGGCGGCCAGGGTCATTTTGACATGCTCCTGGTCGGCGATGTCGGCCCACGTCTGGGGTCGGTATTTTCGGTACAGCGTGGACATGGCGGCAAGTAAGATAGGACAATCCCGTTCTCTGGCGAGCACGGGATTGTTGGGGAACTCTTGAATTGTACCACCCGGGAAATCCTTTACAACACGTTCTTGCGGATGACGTTCTCGACCGCGGCCCACTTGGAGGGGTTGCTCTTGGGGACGAGGATGACGGCCTCGTCGCCCGGCTCGCCCTTGAAGTAGGTGACGCTGGCCTTGAGGACGCTCCAGCGGCGGTTGTCCTGGGTGACGAAGTATTCGCCGACGGTCAGGTCGTAGCCGAGCGAACCGACCAGGCGCGAGCGCTCGATCGGGCCGATCTGCTTATAAATGAAGGACCCCTTGGGCGTGATCGTCAATTTGAGCATGTCGCCCTCGACCAGCTTGGACTTGGAGGCGTAGTTGGGCGGGATCGAATAGGTCTTGCCGTCGGCGCCGACCATCTGGAGGCCGTCGAAAACGCCCTCGATGACGCGGCCGCCGGCCATGTCGTTGGCGCCGGGCATCAGTTCGAACTCGCGGGCGACGAAACTCGGAGCGCCAGCCATTACAGAGGGTGAAACGGAGCCGGTTTCGGCCTCGAGCAAACGAATGACGTTCTGAAGATTCTGTTCAATAGCCTTGAGGGCTTTGGCGATGACCAGGAGCTTGTTGGCTTGCTGGTTTTCGGCGGCCGGTTCCGGGGCGGCTGGTTCAACAGCGGCAGGAGCCGCCGGGACCGCGGTTGCGGCTTCACCCATCAAGGTGGTCACGGTTTCGGCAAAAAAAAGCGGGGTCGTCTCGGGCTGGTTGTCCATAGACATTTTTATTTTTGAATATTTCTGCACAGAGCGTAGCAGAATCGCCGCTTCGCGTCAATCAAACCGGCGGCGCGTACGGCGTCTGGGTGCGCTCCAGGATTTCCTGCTCGACGATGGACCGATCGCGGCCGAACTTGAGCCGCGAAAGCTGCTTCACCGCGTCGACCAGCTCAAGGTTGCCCTTGGCCGGCGGGTACATGCTCATGTTGAACGGCCGCGAGGCGGTGTTGTCGATCAGGATCTTGCTGTTGGCGGTATAGGCTTCGACGTTGACCAGGTCGAAAGCGCTGAATACCGGCCGGTATTCCTTTTCGAGAAATTCGGCATCCTCGACGCCGACGCGGAAGGAAACCATGCTGCCGACGTTGCCGAAGATGGCGTCGCGGATGACGGTGTCGTTGCCCTTGGTCAGCTGGCCGATGAACTGGTGGGCGATCGTCAGGTTAAGCCCGTACTTGCGGGCTTCGGACAGGATCACGCTGATCGAGTCGGTCAGGAAATTCTGGAACTCGTCGATGTACAGATAGAAGTCGCGGCGGTTCTTGGGGTCCATGTCGGTGCGCGAGAGCGAGGCCATCAGGATTTTTCCGACCAGCACCATGCCGAGCAGGTAGGCGTTGAGATCGCCGATTTTGCCTTTGGTCAGCGGCAGCAGCAGGATCTTGCCCTCGTCCATGATCTTGCGCAGGTTGATGGCGCTCTCCTGCTGGCCGATGATCGGCCGCATGTAATCGTTGGAGATGAACGGCGTCAGCTTGGAAGTGATGTAGGGCACCATGTTGGCGAGCGAGGCTTCGCCGCCGGCTTTCTGCGCTTCTTTGGTCCAGAAATCGCGGACGACCTGCGTCTTGCACTTCGACAGCTTCATGGCCCGGAACTTCTCGTCGGACAGCACTTTCGGGATCTCCATCAGAGTCGAACCGGACTCGGGATGATCCATGACCAGCAGCATGGCGTTGCGCATGTACTGCTCGAACATCGGGCCGCCGGTCGCTTTCAGATCATAAAGCTTGTCGAAAATCTTGAGCATCTCGTTGACGGCGAAGGTCTTCTGCTCCGGGTAGGCGGGGTCGTACTCCATCAGGTTGAGGGCCACCGGGCGCTCGAGGTCGGCCGGATTGAAGTAGACGACGTCGTCGACGCGGCTCCTGGGCACGAAGGCCAGGCAGTCTTCGGCCAGGTCGCCGTGCGGGTCGATGACGCAGACGCCCTTGCCGGCTTCGATGTCCTGCTTGATCATCGCCTTCATGAACTCGCTCTTGCCGGAGCCGGATTTGCCGATGACGTACATGTGGCGGCGGCGGTCGCCCTGCTTCATGCGGACGACATGCTCTTCGCCCCGGTATTTGATGAAGCCGAGCACGATGCCCTCTTTGGGCAGGTTCTGGGGCGGCGGCGGTTTGCGGGCCATCAGCCAGCGAATGCTCGGCGTTTCGGTCGAGGTCAGCGGCATGTGATAGAGGCTGGCCAGTTCCTCGCCGGTCATGACGGTGTGCAGCCTGTCGGCGAAGTGCCGGAAGATGAAGTCTTCGATCAGCCGCGACTTGCCCTGGCCGAAACGGACCAGCGCGTTGCCGAACTGCGGCGAGCTGTACTGGGCGAAAGCACCGACGATGTTGTTGAGGTACATGCTCGCCTTTTGGGCGTCGGGCGCCGAAGCGACAATGCGGACGGTGACGTCGAGGCCGAGCTTGCCGGTTTTTTCCTCGATGCCCTTGACCATCTCCTCCTCGAGCTGCGACATCTTGTATTCCTTGACGGGCTGGCCGTCTTTCTTGGGCGGCGATTTGAAGAGTTCGCCGAGGGCGCCAAAAAAAGTATGCGCCCGCTGGGCCTCGAGCAGCGATTTGCCCTTCTGCATCTCGCGCGTCAGCATGACGCCGGGCGAGCGCCATTCCCTTTTGGCCGAGCGGACGATGATCTGGATGGCGGCGCCGTCTTTTTTGTCGACCTTGGCCAAGGCGTTGGTGATGGCGTTGAGCGGGTCGGAATCCATCTTCTTGAAAGTCTTGATCGGGAAATAATGCTCGCGGTTGAAACCTAAAAGCGTGCCGACGATGGCGCCCTGCGGCGAAAAAATGTTGTAGTCGTCGGTCTCCTCGATCGAAGCCAACGGGTACTGGGCATGAACCTGCTGCTCGATGAAATCCTTGAGATGTCCGGGCGCGGCGATATAGAACGACACCAGGCCGTCCTTGGCCACGATCTCGAAAGAGACCGAATCTTCGCGGCCAAAGAACCAGGCCTTGATGCCGCGCTCGGCCCGCAAGCCGCCGATGCTGGCGAAAACGTTTTCGGCGACGGCGATGTCTTCTTGAATCTCCTGGAGCGTTTTTTCCTGGAATCCAGACTCCCCTTTCTCGGCCGACTCTTTGGGCACGGTCACGAGCAGGATGACCTTCTTGAAACCGACGCCGGTCTGATAGCGATGCCGGAAAAACGCCCGGATCATGACGAACAGGACGTAAAAGCCGATGAGCCACAGCAAGGCGCTCACGGCGACCCAGAACAGCGGGTGCCGAACGGCGGCATCGACTTCGGGGATGCCGGTCTCGGGGATGACGAAAAGTTGGAACAGGGCCAAAGGCATACCGCTTACGGCTTTTCCTGCTTTTTTTCGTTGATCATGCGCATGATCTTGTCGGTCTTGATCTTGGCTTCCTGGTCGAGGAAGTACCTGTTGACGCGCGGAATCATGGCCAGCCACTTGCGGATCAGGTTCAGGATCATTTTGGAGCTGGCCTTGGCCCGGTCGACGAATCCGCGGAGCTGAAGGGCGAGCTTCTCGCCGGCGGCTTTGAATTTGACGCGGATCGGCGGCGACATCGTAAAAAAGACGTCCTTGAGATTTTCCTCGAGGATCTTTTCGACTTTGACCAGCGATTCGTCCTTGGCCGGCGCCGGCGGCGCGGCGGCGGCGGACGCGGGCTGGGCCTGTTCGGCCGCTGTTTCCGGCGCTGACGCCGGCTCCGTCTCGGCTTTCGCCTCCAGGAACTCGGGCTCGGCTTCGGTTTCAGGCGCCGGCGGCTTCTCGATTGTCGGCTCTGCGGGCATTTGTGGAGGGCAGCCTTCATTCAGGCCACCTTTTGGACGGGCTAAAGCCCGCCCTCCGATGTTTACAAGTATATCACGAACCTCATGCAAGCGTATGCTATAATCGTTGCATGCCCAAGAAAAGCTCTTCCGCACCGGTAAAGCCGCTGGTCGACATCGCGCTCGACGGCTACCGCTGGACGGACCTGCAAAATCCGACCTTTGCGGCCCTCGATCAGCTGAAACGCCGCCATCCTTCGTTCCAGGAAACCGATCTGCGGGACTGTCTGCCGCCGTTTCAACGCCCCAAGCTGATCGAACGGGACGATTATCTCTTCGCGGTGCTGCTCTTTCCGGTCTACGACCGCGACACCGGCATCATCAAGTCGACCGAGATCGATTTTTTCGTCGGCCGCGATTTCGCCGTCACCAGCCACGCGCCCGAACTCAAGATCGTGGCCGATGCGGCCAGCCGGGCGGGCCGCGACGCCGGCTTCCGTTCGGAGCGCCTGGCCGGTTCGCCTGGCCGCCTGCTCGACATGCTCCTGCACGACCTGGTCGCCTACTGCTTTCCGATGCTGACGCACCTCTCGGCCGACATCGACGCCATCGAGGCCGGCCTCTTCAAGGACGCCGACGACGGCGTGATCCGGGAAATCCTGCGCGTCAAAACCAACATCGCCAATTTCCGCAAAATCATGCAGGGCCACTCGGCCGTGCTCCGAAAGTTATTGGAGCGGGCGCCGCGCTTTTTCGAACCCGGTTCGCTGGCCGGCAACTACCGCGATCTGGCCGACCATCTGAACGAAATCTGGGACGCGCTCGAAAATTACAAAGACGCCATCGACGCGCTGCACGAATCGCACATCTCGCTGGTGACTTACAGAACCAGCCGGACGTCCGAGCGGCTGGCCGCTTTGGCTTTGGTGATCCTGCCGACGACCTTGATGGCGACGATCTTCAGCATGCGGGCCGAGAACGTGCCGTTCCTGGGGCATGGCAAGGATTTCTGGCTCATGCTCGGCGTCGTGCTCACGGTGATGTTCTCGACCGCAGCTCTCCTGAAGAGCAAGAAATGGCTGTAAACGGCAGGACCGCCTAAAGGCGGTCCTCCTGACCTAAAAATTCTCTTAAGCGCGTTTGATGCGACGACCATCGGCGGTGTCTTCGACCACCCAACCGAGATTTTTGAGCTCGTCGCGCAGACGATCAGCTTCGGCGAAACGCTTTTCGGCCCGGGCCTGGTCGCGCTTTTCGATGAGCGCGTTGACGCTGGCCGGCACCTCTTCCGAACCCGACCCGAAATTGAAACCGAGGATGTCGCCGACCTCTTTCATCAGCCGGACTGCGTTTTCGCGGTCGCGCTCGGTCAGCGTCTTCCCGGTCAGCTTGTGATTCATCGCCCGGACGTACTCGAAGAGCGCGGCCAGGGCTTCGGCGACATTGAGATCGTCATCAAACTTCTTGTCGATGATGCCGAGCGTTTTCTTGGCCAGGGTGGTACGGCGGCCGGTTTCTTCGGGCTTGGCCAGGTTCATGGCGTCGACGAAGGCATCGAGCCTCGCCAGCGCGGACTTGGCCGAATCCAGGCCGTGGAAAGTGAAGTTGAGCTGCTGGCGGTAGTGCGTCGAAAGCAGCAGATAGCGGACGTCGCGCGGCGCGTAGCCTTTTTTCACCAGGTCGTCGAGGCGGTAGAAATTTCCCTTGGACTTGGCCATCTTCTCGCCATCGACCAGGAGATGCGTGACATGCAGCCAGAAACGGCTGAAGGGCTGGCCGGTGCTGCCTTCGGACTGGGCGATTTCGCACTCGTGGTGCGGGAACTTGTTGTCTTCGCCGCCGGTATGGATGTCGATGGTCTCGCCGAGATATTTCATCGACATGGCCGAGCACTCGATGTGCCAGCCGGGGTAACCCGGGCCCCAGGGCGATTCCCACTGCATGAGATGCTTGGGATTGTGGATCCAGAGGGCGAAGTCGGCCGGATGTTTTTTCTCTTCGCGGACGTCGATGCGAGCGCCGGGGTTGAGACCCTGAACGGTGTTGCCCGAGAGCTTGCCGTAATCCGGGAAGCTCGAGACGTCGAAGTAGACGTCGTTGCCGACGCGATAGGCGTGGCCATTGGCCAGAAGCTTGGCGATGATGGCGATCATTTCGTTGACATGGTCGCTGGCTTTGGGATAGACGCCGGCCCGGCGGACGTTGAGCCGGTCGATGTCCTTGAAGAACGCTTCGGTGAAAAAGGCGGCGACCTCTTGCGGCGTCTTGTTTTCTTTTTTGGCCGCAGCTTCGATCTTGTCCTCGCCGACGTCGGCGTCGTGGAGCATATGCCCGACGTCGGTGATGTTCATGATCTGGGTCACTTGCAGGCCTTTGTGTTCGAGATAGCGGCGCAACAGGTCGGCGAGCAGGAACGACCGCATGTTGCCGATGTGGACGTAGTCGTAGACCGTCGGCCCGCAGTTATACATTGAAACCCGGCCGCGTTTGAGCGGACGGAACGACTGCTTTTTTTTGCTTAAACTGTTGAAAAACTGGGTCATAGACAGTCTTCAGATTACTCCTCGCGCGGCAATAATCAAGATGCACTCAAAGGGCGGGCTGAAGCCCGCCCTCCTCGTTTTATCGCCCTACAACGCGTGGCACTGGATGGCGCGGCCGCGATCGCGGATGTCGGTGACGAAGTAGCCGTTCGGGCAGCCGCAGTCGCCGGAGACCGGACAATCGATCCAGCCGGAACTCGCGCCCCAGAGGCTCAAAGCCGACTTGAACTCGGCGCTGACGCCGCCGTTATCGTCGAACATGCCGCCGGGATAGTACTCGGTATTGATGAAGACGTTGATCTTGCCGACGCCGGCGCCGTTCCAGGAGTTGAGCGCGTAGCCGATGATCATGCCGGGGCGCGTCGCCTTCATGCCGACGCCGGGCTTCGATGAAGTCGTGATCGGATCGCCGACTTTGATCGGACCGTTCTCGGCGCTGACTTTGGTCGGCACGCGGCCGTTCAAGGCTATGGGCATCGGATTATCCTTGTCGTCGATGTTGTAACCGGCGCTGGTAAAGTCGCCATAGTTATTGGAGACAACGCCGATAACTTCGCGTTGGTATGGCGCAGTGGACATTCGCAGTTTGGGTACCAGATCACCTAATGTTGACTTAGCCATCAAATCCGATGCGACAACTACATCACCATAGGCGGCTTCGACCACCGGATACAGCTCAGCATAATCGGCCACCGGTGAGGTGTCGCAATCGGTCAGTTCTTCAGCCGTTTGGACCGAACCCCAGGCTCCCCCGTTATCATTTATATGACAGACCGCCTCACTACCGTATTTTTTCATCGCGATCTCTACCCTGCCTTTAAGCTTCACGGTCGGACTCCCGCCGGAAGGACTGTTGCCGATCTGTACCTCTTTGGCATTAGAAGTACCGATGTAAATTTCCCTCTTAGTCGGCGCGCTGCCCGTGTCCATGATGATGAATCCGGCATTCCCGCCGTTCGTCTGAGCGCCTGATGTTATCCACATGTCTCCACCAGTGCCGCCAGCCGAAGAACTGCTTCCGGCTGTGATCCACAAGACTCCGCCGGTCGCGCCGCCGTTGCCGGACTTAAGGAAGATATCACCGCCGGACCCACCTGCATTACCGGCGCCGGAACTGAGCGTCAATGAGTCTCCGGATTGGCCGCTGGTGGGCTCAGAACCCACAGTGATTGAACGTGCCGTATCCAGATCCGGCATCAATATGTTACCGGCGCCATCGTCCAAATATGTTCGGAAGGTCGGGCTTCCGTAGTTGTTGGTCGCCGAACCCACGTCGCCGTCTTGATTGACGATGAAGAAGGTCTTGGCGGTATTCGCGGGGACTGCGCCGACCGCTCCGGCGGACGGGTTGTACATGCCGATCTGAATGCCACCGTAAGTGTCGCCGATAAATCCGCCGGCGGTATCGTTGCTGTTCTTGATTCTTATCGCCGCATCCGCAGTCTCGACCTGGAGCTTGGAGCCCGGCGATGCCGTGCCAATGCCGGTATTGCCGGCGGAGTCTATAAGCAAGCGCCAGGCGCCGTTGTTATAAAAACCAACTTTCGGCGACGAGGTATCGGTTTCAAGACCGACGAAGGCGCGATCGGTCGGCGTCGAATCGCTGAACCAGATGCCGCCGGTGCCGGACCCGCCGCTGCGGACGCGCATGCGATTGTTGACATCAAGGAGATAACCCGGTCCGGTCGTGCCGATGCCGACGTTGCCGGTGCTGTTTTTGATGACCATCTGGTCCGCATTGTTCTCGCGGAAGTACAGGCTGCCGCCAGTCGCCCTGTTGATGAAGGTATTATTAGTCGAGGAATCACCGATCATCGTATAGTTCGTGCACCCGGAAAGCGCTCCGGTAAGGCTGAATCCCACAAAATTCGCGCCGCAGCCGGGATCGCCGGCGATAGCCGTGTTGGCATTGCCCGCCCACTGAACAGTCGTTGCGCGCGCCGTGCCGCTCACGTCAAGCGTCGTTCCTGGAGACGTCGTTCCGACGCCGATTTTGCCGCCGGATCCGCTTATTACTCCGCCGCCACTGCCCAACTTAATGCTTGCGACCGTACTGTCTTGTACGCCATAAATGCCAACCGTATTCGCAACGTTGATATCATATAACGCGGCGTCATCGCCACCTTGAAAATATTTGGCACCATTCGCGTTCGCGTAAACAGCACCCGTCGAGCGGATATCGCCTGATACATCCAATTTGTAACTCGGACCGGTCGTGCCGATGCCGACGTTGCCGCCGCTCGTGATGCGCAAGCGTTCGTTCGTGGCTGCGTCGACGACCGTCGAGAATGCCAGGTAGGAGTCGATCGTCGAGGTCGTCGCAGTCCAGGTTTGTTCTTTGCCGGCGATGAGGTTCGCGGCCGTCAACCTGGAGCCTCCCGTGTTTGCAAGGAAAAATCCGAAGGCATCGTAGGCCGTCGCGTTGGCGGTCGTATCGAGATTTTCGATATCAAGCAGTGCCGCGCCGCCATTCGCGTTCTCGCTGACGACCAGCCGCGCCGGGTTGCCAGTGTAAGAATTCTTGCCCAAAAGCAATTCGCCGTTCGCAGTCACCAACAACTTATCGGAATTATCGATCGACAGTCTGACTTCGTTGGTCGTTGAGGTGATGCGGTAGAAGCCGGTATCGGTTTCGCCGCTGAAGCTGTACGCCGGCGCGGCCGCGGAGCCGTCACTCGCCCTGAACGGGCCGGTGCCGGGATTCATGGCTTGCCAGGCGCCGTTTCCGACGGCGTCGGTGGCGGTGAGGACGTAGCCGGCGGTCGAGGAGGTTCCGAGCTTGAACGTGCTTGCCGTCAGCTTTCCGCTCACGGTGGCATCGCCGGTCGTGCCGGCGTCGGCGACGGAGAACAGCGTGTTCGTGCCGTCGGTAATAGCGAGCGTCGGGGTGGTTCCGGCCAATTTTATGATCGGCGAAGCGTCATTGAAAACGACGTCGCTATCCCAGCCCGTGCCGATGTTGACGGCGTTTTCGGTGCCTGCCCCCGGCGTCGGAACGTTATCGATCTTGACGCCGTTCAAAGTGCCGGAAGCGACGCTGTACCCCGAAAGAGGCCAGACGTAGACGCCGTTCACGGTGCCGGAAGTGACGTTGCGCGTTGCTACTTGGTAACCGCTGGCGAGCACCGAACCTCCAGTAATACTCGGCATACCGACGGAGTATCCTCGATAGTCGATCGAACCCGCGGTGCTGTTGGTGATCGGGGTCGAAATGGCGTCGAGATTGTACCCGATGACGGAAATGTTACCGGAAGTCGTTGAGTGCGTCGGGAGCGTTACTTCCATGCCGATCATGCCGAGACCGGCCGCGGGAGTGGTCATGGCGTCCAGATCAACCACTTTTCCGCGAAGAAAGGAGGATTGCGCGCCCGCCCCCGTGAGAGCGCTCAATATGTTGCCGGTCGCCGTCGGCGAGTGTTGCAACAGCCCGGTAAACGTGACAGTCGTGCCGTTATCGGTGATCGTCGAGTTGCCCAACGTCGAGGCGGCGGTGAACTTGGGAATGGCATTGGCCGTGCCACTGCCGCTGATGCCGGTCGCCGGCATCACCCAGGACGCGAGACCGGCCGCATCGGAAGTCAATACTTTATTGAGACCGGGCGAACCGCCGGAAATTTTGATTTGGCCATTTATGTCGAGCTTGGCGCCAGGAGTATCGGTGCCCAAACCCATATCGCCAGCGTTGGTAATGACCAGTCTGGGCGCCTCGATCGCTCCCGTCGTCAAGGTCAGCTCGCCCATCTTAAATTTCTGATCGTTGCCGTCGAAGGCCGTGTACCAGCCCTTGATCTGGTTGATATTAGGACGGTATTGCTGACTGATGACGCGAGTTCTCGTCCCGCCGGGATTGCCTTGCATGATGAACGCCAAATCCGAGTTGGCGTTGCCGGAAGCGTTTTCAAACGTCATGGTGTAAAGCGCCCCGGGCAGCTGCTTGGATACTTTTAACTTATCGGCAATCGTCACGGTTTCATTCGCGTCGTCACTGACATTTTCGCTGTCGATGGTGAGATTGCCCGAGGTCGCATTGAAACTCGTGTAAGTGGTGTTGTCATTGTTGGTGAGTCGCATGACCTCGCCTGACGCCGCATAGACGTCGAGCTTGGCGTCAGGCCCGGCGGTACCGATACCGACGTTACCGCCGTTCGTGATCGAAAGTCTGTTCAGCTGGTTGGTGTACATATCCAAACCCCACTGGTTGGCGCCCGCCGTGCGCCGAGAAGCGATTCCCTCGCCGCTGGCGGAGCCGCCGAAATACAAGGCGCTGCTGGTGCCATTATTGAGAAGCGTACCGGGGTTAGCGTCGGTCTTGTCGACTCTAAGCGAGGTGCCGGCATTCACTTTGCCGCTGATGTCGATGCTGGCGCTGGCCTGGGTGCTGCCGACCGGGTTGGCGGCTTCGCTGTTCCAAATCGTAATCGGAATGTTTCCTCCCGGCGGCGGGGCGCTCGGGCCCTGGAAGTCGGCCCAGGCGCCGTTCATAATGATGCCGCCGACGATGCTCAAGAACGCCAGGGCTCCGGCCACGGCATACAACGAAATGACGGCCGGGACGGGGCGGCGTTTTGTTTGGCTGCTTTGCGCCTGAAATGATGCGGCTGCCGGGCGCGGCGCGATCTCGAGCGGGGCGTCGGCGGCGCTGATTTCGGCCCGGAATTTTTCCAGGGCGCCGTCTTCGACTTGCAGCGGGCCGAACTTGGGGGCGGCGGTTCTGATTTTTGCGCTCGGGATTTTCGGCGCCGGATTCGCTTCTGCCTTCGCCGCCGGTTTAGCCGTCCGCACCCGCTTTACGGCGGGCTTGGCTGCAGGCTTCGACGCCGAAAGATCCGGCGCGGGCTTTTTCGCCCGCCTGGCGGGTTTCTTCTTGGGAGCTTCCGGCTGATCGTCGAGGCGCTTCTTGGCCATATCACTTTTCGTTGCCGCGCAGCATCACCATGCCGACGATCGGCAGCACGACCCAGGCGAATTTGCCGGTTTCGGAGGCGAAGACCTGCTTGGTGAGCGGCGCCAAGTGGCCGATGGCGTCGGGCGGCAAAAACGACAGCGTGATGCTGACCAGCAAGCCGACATGAAAGGCCGAGAAGACCATCACCTGCCACCAGCTGCCGGCGGCCAGATTGCCGAAGGTTCTCAACAAGGCCGAACGCGAGAGCAGGAAGAACAGCAGGATGAAAATGCCGAGGAAGGTCGTGACTTTGAAAGCAAAATACTGGTTGATGTTGATGTCGGCCTGGAGCCGGCCCAGGAACGGCGCGTTCGAGACCACGGCCAGGGCCATGTAGACCGAGACCAGGATCACGATGATGCGATCTCGGCCCAGCGACATGCCGTAGAGAAAGACGGTGACGATAAAAAAAAGCACGATGAAGAGATCCCACGTCGGCGAAGCCCAATTGACGCGGGCGAGCAAGCTCAAAAGGTCCACGGTGACGCTGGTGGTGCCTGTCGCCACTTCGTTGGTGTTAGCGACGACGGTTTCCAGTAGAAACATGGAGGGAATATGAACGCAAATAGTATAGCACGTGGCGGCTAGCGCGGGCTATCCACAGAAGCGGAGGCGGGCAGACCCCTCCGCAGACAGTCTGAAGGCGCACGGGCTTGGTCCCCCGAAGGGGGCCGTGCGCCGAAAGAGAAAGCCAGCCCGCTGGAGGCTGGCTTTCGCTGGCTGCGGAGGGGTCTGCCCGCCTCCGCTTCTGTGGATACATTATTCCCAGTCTTCTAATATGCGGCGCTGCTCGCGGTTGAGTTTTGCGGGGATTTTCACTTTGATTTCGACGAAGTGGTCGCCGCGACCGCTGCGTTTGAGAAATGGGACGCCCCTGGCTTTGAGGCGGAACACCTGGCCGGGCTGGGTGCCGGCCGGGAGCTTCAGTTCGACCGGGCCGTCGAGCGTTTCGATTTCGAGGCTGCCGCCGAGGGCGGCCCGGGCCATCGAAATTTCTTTGGTCGTTTTGATGTCGAAACCGTCGCGAGTGAAAGCCGGGTCGGTTTTGACGCGGACGGTGGCGTAGAGATCGCCGCTGCGGCCGCCGCGGCCGGCGGCTTCGCCCTCGCCGGTCATGCGCAGCATTTCGCCGTCGGCGATGCCGGCGGGCACGGCCAGTTCGATCTCTTTGGATTGCTTGATGACGCCGCGGCCGCCGCAGGGACGGCATGATTTTTCGGGCACGCGGCCCTGGCCCTGGCAATGCGGGCAGGTAACCGCCGTCTGGATGGTGCCGAGAATGGTCTGCTGGACCCGGCGGACGCGGCCGGCGCCGCCGCACTGCAGGCAGTCGACGGTTTTGGAACCGCGCTCGAAACCGGCGCCGCCGCAGTCGTTGCAGTTGGCGTCTTTATAGACCCGCAAGGTTTTTTTCGCGCCGAAGACGGACTCGCGGAAGGACATCTGCAAATCCATCTCGATGTTGCGGCCGCGATTCTCGCGGGTGCGGGCGCCGGTGCGGCCGCCGAAGATGTCGCCGAACATCTCGCCGAGATCGCCGACGTCAAAGTTCATGGCGCCATCGAAGCCGCCGGCTCCGAAACCGCCGAAGCCCTGCCCGGCCTGTTCGAAATTATGTCCGAACCGGTCGTAGCGCCGGCGCTTCTCGGGATTGGAGAGCACCTGGTAGGCTTCGTTGATTTCCTTGAATTTCTCGGCGTCGCCGCCCTGCTTGTCGGGGTGGTACTGATGGGCCAGCTTGCGGAAGGCGGCTTTGATGTCGCCTTCGGAAGCGTTCTTGGCGACGCCGAGGAGGTCGTAATAGTCTTTGGCCATTCGAGTGGCAGGGCGGCCTGAAGGCCGCCCTCCTAATTTTTTTACTTTTTCTCCTTGAAGTCAGCCTCGATCGGGCCGTCTTTCTGTTCGCCTTGCTCCGGGGCCGGGGCCGCACCAGCGCCGGCGGTTTCCTTTTCCTTCTGGTACATGGCGCCGCCGGCTTTGGTGGCCAGATCGGTCAGCTCTTCGGCCGCTTTGCGAATGGCGACGGCGTCTTCTCCGGACTTCACCGACTTGAGCGCTTCGAGCTTGGACTCGATCATCGCTTTGTCGGCGGCCGGAATCTTTTCGCCGTGCTCCTTGAGCATCTTCTCGGTGGTGTAGACCATGGCCTCGGCGTTGTTGCGAAGCTCGGCCAGCTCGCGCTTCTTCTTGTCGTCGTCGGCGTGGAGTTCGGCTTCTTTCTTCATGCGCTCGACTTCGTCTTTGGACAGGCCGGTCGAAGCGGTGATGGTGACTTTCTGCTCTTTGGCGGTCGCCTTGTCTTTGGCTTTGACCGAGAGGATGCCGTTGGCGTCGAGATCGAAGGTGACTTCGACCTGGGGCACACCGCGCGGCGCCGGCGGAATGCCGTCGAGGATGAAGCGGCCCAGGGTCTTGTTGTCGGCGGCCATCTCGCGCTCGCCCTGGAGAATGTGGATTTCGACCGAGCTCTGGCTGTCGGCCGCGGTCGAGAAGACTTGGGTCTTGGCGGTCGGGATGGTAGTGTTGCGGTCGATGAGCTTGGTC
>JACQSM010000075.1 GCA_016205965.1 Candidatus Uhrbacteria bacterium | reverse complement strand
GCCATGGCCAGGAGCGCCTCGATGATGGAGGTGCCGCGGCCGTTTCGAGCCCTGATTTTTTGCCAAAAAGTGCGCATGGCTTCAGTTGACGTCGATCATTCCGGCGGCGTTGATCGAGACCGTTTTCGTCGGCCCGTCGACGCTCGAAAAAACGACGCTGCCGGTTTCGGTCGGCGTGCCGCGATGATTGGCGAAATGGATGTCGCAATTGCCGCTGCCGGTCGCGACGGTGCAGGCGCCGCCGGGCGAGAACGTCACCGCGCTGATCGTCACCTCGCCGGTGAACGAGTGAACGGCGTTGTCGGGATCGGCCCCGCTGTAGGCCGCGCCTTCGAAAAAAACGAATTTCGTCGCCTCGAAGTGGACGCCGAATTTGCCGCCGCTTTTGCGGCTGGTGGCCGATGACTGGGCCTCGCGCAGGGCGTCGCTGGCGAGATCGGCGTTAGTCGAAAGCGAGGCCGAGGCGAGCGTTCCGGCCGTATACGGTGCCGCCATGACCGCCATGATAGCCATGATAGCCACGATGATCATCAATTCGATGATGGTGAAACCGCGCCGCTGGCCGGCCCTGTGCATGGAATTAGAAACCTCCACCATAATGCGTAAGTATAGCACAAAGACGCCGCCTCATTTTGCTTGCCGTTACGGCCAAACCGGCCAAAGAAAAAACCGCGCGGTCGGGCGCGGTCAGAACGGATACTTCTTCTTCTCGACGACGGCCTGACCAATGCGCTTGCGAAGCGCAATCAGGTCGAATTCGGGCCGAGTGACGGCCTGCGCCAGCACCGTCTGGCAGCGGAGGGCGTCGTCGGTCTTGCCGGCCGCGATCAGGACGCGGCCGCAGATGGCGCCGAGCTTGGGCAGGGTGGCCGCCATGTACGCCCGGACGACCGCGTCTTCGAGCGAGTCGCCGCCGCGACGGTGCTTGCGCAGCCGGGCGACGGACGAATCCAGGGCGTAGACCCAGATGAGCAGGTCGGCCATATCGGTGAGCACCTGCTGCTCCTGGCGATCCGCGTCCCCAGTCTCCTTGTCCTGGAGCAGCGCCTGCTGGAAGTGCAGCGAGGCCGCGCCGAGCGCGAAGACGGCCGCGGTCTTGGCCGCATGCAGGGCGTCGTCGATGACGGATTGCCCGGCGGCCGGCGCCGGTTTGCCAGGATGCAGCTTGCGGGCGGCGGCGCCAAGCGTGCCCAGGAATCCGCGCTCGCCGGACGCCACCTTGCGGTAGGCGTCGCGGGCGGCGGCCGCGCCCAGAATCAGGTTCTCCTTGGCCTGGGCGAATCCGCCGGCCTGCTGCCCGCCGGTGGGTTCGATCGCCACCGATTCGCGCAATTCCGTTCCGGCGCCGCGGTAGGCGCCGAGGAGATCGACCTTGCCATCCATGGCCCGCTTGCCGATCTCCTTGACGGCCAGGAACCGGTTGATCTCGTTGGTGCCCTCGAAGATCAGGTTGATGCGGGCGTCGCGCAGGGCCCGGGCCGCCGGGTAGTCCTCGATGTAGCCGTTGCCGCCGAAGACCTGGACGCCGTGGTTGACCGCGTCCCAGAGCATCTCGGAGAGCGCCACTTTGACGAGGGCGCACTCGACGCTGTACTCCTCGACCGCCTCGGCGATCGCTTCGGTACTCTCGGCTCCGCGCATCGCGGCCGAGAGCAGGCCGCCCGTGCGGTAGACCATGCTTTCGCCGACCCACGTCCAGACGCAAACGTCGGCGAACTTGGACCGGATGGCATCGAAGGCCGAGATGGATTTGTCGAACTGCTTGCGGCCGAGGGCGTAGTCGATCACGCCGTCAATCCCCTTCTTCAAGCCGCCGACGACGGCGGCGGCGAGATCGAAGCGGCCGACGTTCAGGGTGATGAAAACCACCTTGTGGCCCTTGCCGACCATGCCGATGACGTTCTCGACCGGCACCAGGACGTCCTGCAGGACCAGCTCGCAGGTCGACGATCCGTGCAGGCCGAGCTTGTGCTCTTCCTTGCCGACGGACACGCCGGGCATGGATCGCTCGATCAGGAGCGCCGCGTTCTTGTCGCCGTCGACTTTGACGAAAACTGTGAACGCGTCGGCAAATCCGGCGTTGGTGATGAAGCGCTTGGCGCCGTTGACGAGGTACTGTTTGCCGTCGCCGAAGAGCACCGCCTTGGCTTTGGCGCCCAGAGCATCGCTGCCGCTGCTCTCTTCGGTCAGCGCGTAAGCGGCGACGAGCTTCCCGCCGGCGATGCCGGGCAGATACTTGCCGCGCAAGGCGTCGCTGCCGAAGGCGCGGAGCGGAAACGTGCCGATCCCGGCATGCGCGCCAAACGTGACGCTCACCGAACCGTTGCCGCTGTAGCCGATGGCTTCGAACACCAGGGCCGCGTCCATGAGCGTCAGGCCCAGGCCGCCGAACTTTTCCGGCACCTCCACGCCCAGGAAACCGAGCTTGCCGGCTTCCTTGAAGAGGGCGAGCAGCGCGCCCGGTTCCTTTTTCTCGATGGCGTCGATCTTCTTGGGAGTGAGGGCTTTCTCCACGAAGTCGCTGACCGAGGCCTTGATGGCCCGCTGTTCTTCGGACAGGTCTTCCGGCGTGAAACAGTCTTGAAACGAAGCGTCATCGACGAGAAAAGCTCCGCCCTTGGGGGCATTCTTGGTGCTAGCCATGGCTTCCTCCGGCTTGTTAAAGGCCTGGCTCTGGATTAGCACCGGGCGAGGAAAAGGTCAATGGAAAATCGAACCCGCGAACCCGCGATACGGATGCGTGCGGTACGGAAAAATCCATTTATCGACTCCGATGCAACCAAAACTCATTTTTCAGACGGTCGGAAAAGCCAAAAGCGTCGCCGTGCCGCAGCATGCCGAGGTATGACCGGATCGTTTCATCGCGCGGCGACGCGCGGATGCGTTTCAGCATCCTGCGCCTGGTCTTGGTCCGAGGAACGGCATGATCGGCAAAATGGACCCAGCCCAAAAAATCGACTCCGGAAGCGACCGTTTTAATGATCACTTTTGACGGATGAAGCTGCAATGAAAGCCGGACGGCGAGGAACTTCCGCACGCGTGGCAAAAGCCGTTCCAATGAACTGACGTCTGCCGACAAGAAAACGAAATCATCGGCGTATCGGATATACGATCCCCACCGCAAGTCGTGTTTCACGAACTGATCGAAAACGTCGAGATAGATATTCGCGAGCAGCTGCGAAGTGAGATTGCCGAGCGGCAATCCCTTGCCGGGCTGAGTCTGAAAGCTCCGGATCACTTGCGAGAGAAGATCGACGATGCGCCCGTCGGTAACCTGCCGCTGCAGAATCACGAGCAGAATCGCCTGATCGATGCTCGCAAAAAATTTTCTGATATCGCATTTCAAGACCCAGCAGGTGACCGTGTGATTCTTGCCAGCTTTTCGCGCCATGAGATAAAAACGACGGAGGGCGCGATGCAGTCCCTTGCCGCGCTGGCACGAAAAAGAGTCCGCGATGAATTTTACGGCGAAAAACGGGTAGAGCTTCCGATGGATCGCGTGATGCAAAAGGCGATCGCGAACCGAGGCTTTATGGATCAACCTGGGCTTAGGATCATTGATGGAAAATTCTTGATAAGTGCCGTGCCGGTATTCGCCGCTGATCAGATCTTGATGCAACGCCGCTATTTCATCCTCCAACCGAAGCTCGAATTCCTGAACGTCTTTCTTATTTCTCTTTCCGGCGATAAACTCTTGCCAGGCTTCACAAAGATTTTCGACGGAGGCCACTTCCTCGAAACTCAACAACAACTTTTTTCTCAAGCCTATGGTTTTTACCCCCATCCCGGAAACGAATTCCTCTTCAGACCTGCCCATACTCAAAAAATTAAGTGATGTCTACAAACTTTGGCACGGGTATCTTCAGCAACTGCCCCGTCTTTCGCGTTATACGCTCGGAGCGAAGATCGACGCTCTCGCCGCTGAAACGGTCGAGCTGGCGCTACTCGCGGGATACGCCAGCCGAGTACAAAAATTGCCGATCGTGCAAAAAGCCAGTACGAAACTTGATACTCTCAAACTCTTTCTTAGAATCGCCTGGGAACTGAAGTTGATCGACCACAAGAAGTACGCCGCGCTGACCGTACCGCTTGCAGAGGCGGGAAAAATGCTGGGTGGCTGGCTGAAGCAGCTTGCAAAAGAGGCGACCTGACAGGTTCGCCTCTTTTCTTTCGTACATCATCAGGAGGAAGCACCCGACATTGTCGTTGCCGTTGCGGTCATTCCAGTTGTTGCAATTGAGACCGTTCTCGTTGAAGTTGCCGGCGATCAACCGGTTGCCGTCCTCGTGGAAAGAATGTGCGGCGAGTCGCCCACGGCACCGCTCCTCGACTGTTCTTGGGGCTGAATCGTTTTCAGGGGTCTCGTACCCCATAACTTGCCGCACGGGGTGTACAAAAGAATCTTTCGAAAAGGCGACATGCGCTCGTGCCGCCCTTGGGCGGCACGAATCCGATGCTTTGCCTTTCCTGCACTGCCGGCCGGAATCCTTGGACGCCGACGCCTTACGACGCAGATTTACATCATACCAAATTTAAAAGGACCCCGCACGAATACAGGGTCCAAGGACAAAGGGACCAAAGAACGTTGAGAAGAGCCAAGGGGCCTAGTTACCCAGGGTCTCCACCCCCAGGAGGAAGCACCCGACAATGCCGCTGCCGTAGCGGCCAGCCCAGTAGCTGCAATCGAGACCGTACTCGTGGAAGTCGCCGGCGAACAACCGGTAGCCGACCTCGTGGAAAGTATCGGACGCCGCGTAGAAATACTTGAGCGGCATGCGCTCACCCGTGCGCTTGAAGTGCGCCAGGATCAGAGCAAAGTTGAGGGCGATGGAGCCGAAGCTGCTGCAGTGATTCTTGGGCAGCTTGTATTGCTTGCGTAGCTCTGCCTGCAGCGTCATCATCTCGTCAGCGGTTTTGCCCGAGCTTCCTTCGGCGATACGCGGCACCCAGAACACCAGCGCATTCTTGGTGGGCTCGTCATTCTTGAGCGACCAGCCCTTCAGATAGTTGAGCTGGTCGAAGCAAGGACCGGCTTTGGGCGCATGGGTCTTGAGGGTGAAGCCCTCTTTGATCCGCCAGGCCACGGGGCCGGTGTAACTCATGGCGGTGGCGTACTTGCGCCATAAGGCCACAGCTTCCGCAAACTGCGGGAACCGGGCGCGCGCCTCGTCGTCGGACAGGTGCGTGACGAAGGTACCGTCAGACCGTGTCGTGGCGAGGGCCGCCAGGAACTTTTTGAGTTCAGGGCGGTTTCCGTTGTTTGTGAGCTCCAAAAGCTCGGCGTCGGTCAGGTCGTTGGTCAAACCGGCGAGGGAACGGGCGGTTGCTTGCGCCATGGCGTCCTGCTTTCTGCCCCGAGAGGCAGTGCGTCTGACCAGTACGGCCAGAAGGCTCCTTATGCAAGGAACAGCTTAAGTTAACACATTTTAAGATAAATGTCAAAACACGCACGGTGGGCCTGGATATGTGACACGGTGAACCCGCGCCATAAAAAAACACCGTCAGATGACAGTGTTACGGTCCGCAGGCGCCAGGCGCCGCGGCCAGAGCGGCCGGGGCGTTGACCAGGCCGTAGCCGTAGAAGACGTCGCGGCCCGGGTCGCCGAGGTCGGTGGCCGTGGCCGAGAGGACGCCGCGCAGACAGTCTGCGGTCCAGGCCGGGTTGGCGGCCACGAGCAGCGCGGCCAGGCCCGAGACGTGGGGCGTGGCCATGCTGGTGCCGCTGATGGTCCGGTAGCCGCCGCCCTTCCAGGTCGACTTCACGTTCAGCCCGGGAGCGGACAATTCCACGTCCGGCCCGTCGCTCGAGAAGTAGGCCAAGGCGTCGTTGACATCGGTGGCGGCAACGGCCACGACCGAGCCGTACTTGGCCGGATAGCCGACGTCGTCGGTGGCCGGATCACCGTCGCCGGAGTTGCCGGCGGCGGCGACCACCAGCGTGCCGGCGGCGGCGGCATTGTCGCAGGCGTCGTGCATGGACTGGATGTCGGCCGAGGTGCCGAGCGACATGCTCAAGATGTCGGCGCCGTTCTGGACCGACCAGTTGATGCCGGCGACCACATCCGAGAGATAGCCGGAACCGTTGCGGTCCAGCACCTTGACGGCGTAGAGCTTGGCTGCCGGCGCGACGCCGACCACGCCGATGGCGTTGTCGAGGGCCGCGACCGTGCCGGCCACGTGGCTGCCATGGCCGTTGTCATCGCCCCAGGCGGTTGCCCGTCGCGAGGTGAAGTTGACGCCGGCCAGGATGTTGGCCGACAGATCTGAATGCGTCGGGTCGATGCCGGTGTCGATGACGGCGACGATGACGCCGGCGCCGCGGGTCGTGCCCCACACGTCGGGCGCGCCCACGCGGGTGATGCCCCAAGGCGTCTCCTGCGGCGGCGGTGGCGAGGTCGAACCGCCGCCTCCGCCGCCCTGACCATCGCAACCGCGACAGCCTTCGCCTTCGATCGACTCCATGCCGATGTCCGGCACCAGACGCACTTCGACGTCGGGGTCGAGGCGGATGATTCCGGCCTCGGCGGCCAGGCGCAGCAGCGGGCCGGCGCCGGGCAGCGTGGCGGCCACGCCATTGATGATCTCCAGCTGATGCCCGGCCGTGCCGCCGGCCTCGCCGATGAGTCGGGTGAGCGACGACAGGTCCAGTTCCGGTCCGGCGACCACGATGACGCGGTAGTCGCGCGCCATGTCATCCACTGCAAACCGGATCTTGTCCTTGGGATCTTCCGGGAGCTCGCAGCCGAACATGGCCGCGGCGAAACACAACAATCCAACAGCTTTGATGAGCCTGGCCATGATGGCCTCCTTGATGGCCCCGTAGCGGGACCTTTGTCAGTGAGCAAGCGCAGGATACATGAAATCCGCGCTCATGTCAACATTTTAAGCCAAAAACCAGACGAAAAAGAGGCGTTTTAAGGACGCCTCCGAAGAAATCGCCGGTAGGCCGGCAAGACCTTGAGGATAAAATCGAGGGTATTGCCGGCGTTGAGCTGGTCCGGTCGCAGCCACTGCGCCCCGAGCGTGTCATGGCCGTCGCCGTTCGACTTGAGGCGGCCGCCCAGACGCTCGACTTCGTAGTAGCGGCGGAAACAACGGTACGGCCGGCTGTCGTCCCAGGAAAAGTAGCTGACGCCCGAGGTTACAAACTCACCCGCCTTCACGACCAGGCCGACTTCTTCCTCAAATTCGCGGGCCACAGTCGTCCGATCATCCTCGCCGGGATCTATCAAACCGCCGGGGACCTCGAACAATCCGCGGTTGTAGGTTGCAACCACCAGGATGCGGCCGCGGCGGTCGCGCAAAAAACCGGCGGCCGACTGGCGATCGACGAATGCCGAAGAAGGGGCGGACTCGAAAGTGACGGTCTTGGTCGCGGAATGAACCCGTTCGTAAGAAATTTTCCGTGTCATTCAGTCCTCGTGGCCCATCGGGCAGGGCTTGTCGCCGTACTGGCAGAAGACGCAGCACTTGTCCTGGGCCATGACCTTGTTACCACACTTGGCGCAAACATAAAACGGCAGACAGACATCCTCGGGAATCTCCTTCTCCTGGACGTGTTTGCAAAACGGGCACTCGAGTTTGCCGGTCATAGTGGTTAAAAATCAATACCCTCCCGAGCCGGGACGCCGTGATAGAAATAATGCTTGATAAGCTGCATCTCGCTGACCAGATCGGCGTGCTCGATGAACGAATCGGGCGCGTTGCGGCCGGTCAGGACCACTTCCATGATTTCAGGTTTGAGCGCCAGCGTGTCGAGAACGTCGTCTTCGGCCAGCATGCCCAGGCTGACGGTGGTGTTGATCTCATCGAGAATCACCAGGTCGTGGCTGCCGGCATCGAACAACGCCTGGACGATCTCGAGGCCGCGCTGGGCTTCGACCCGATCCTCGTCGAGCACGCCGAAGCGGAAGCGTCCGTTGGCCGGATCGATGCGATCCAGGCCGGTGGCCCAAAAATCGATCTCGCCGCTGAAGCGCTGCTCGAGGATGCGGCGTTCGGAATAGTGCTCGCCGCCTTTGTCGAAGTAGACGATGGCCACTTTCATCTTCCGGGCCGCGGCCCGAATGGCCACGCCCAAACTGGCGGTCGTCTTTCCTTTGCCGTCGCCGGTGTAGACCTGAAGGAGGCCGCGGCTCTTGGGGACGGTCATATCCGTTGCGTTGCCAACAGCGGACTAAGAGCAGCCGCTCGTCGATCCGCAGTTCATGCATTTGTAGCATGCCGCCGAGCGGATCATGATCGCGCCGCAGGTTTCGCAGGCGGGCGCGTCGGATTGCAGATCGAATGACATGGTCAGCGCGTCCGAGGTGCGAGTGCGCTCTCCGGCTTGGACCGCGGCGCTGGCATCGAAGGGAAGCTGGGCGGCGGTCCCCGGGGGCGAAACCGCCCCCGAGGACGTCGGGACATGCAAGGAGCTGACATTATATTGCATGTCCCTTGCTCCGTCATCTAAAACATTCGCCGGTCCGACCTCGGCGTCGTGAGCCTCGGTCATGACGGCGCCGTTGATGCCGACGGAAACCTGCTCTTCGGGCGTCAGGAACTTCGAGGCCAGCCAGCGGAAGATGTAGTCGACGATCGACTTGGCCATGCGGATCGACGGATTCGAGGTGATGCCGGCCGGTTCAAAGCGGACGTGGGCGAACTTGTTGACCAGCACCTTGAGCGGCACGCCGTACTGGAGCGCGATCGAAGTCGAGGTGGCGAAGGCGTCCATCAGGCCGGAGACGACCGTGCCGCCCTTGGCCATGCGGATGAAAATTTCTCCCGGAGCGCCGTCGGAGTACAGGCCGACGGTGATATAGCCCTCATGGCCGGCGATGGCGAACTTATGAGTGATCGATTTGCGCTCGTCAGGCAGCCGACGACGCAGCGGTTTGTAAACTTCTTTGATGACCTCCTTGGTCACGACCGCGGCCATGGCCGGCGCTGGAGCGGCAGCTTTGCCCTTCTTCTCGTCGTTGCGCTCGGCCGAGGTCGTCAGCACCTGCTGGCCCTTGGAGCCGTCGCGATAGATGGCGATCGCTTTCAAACCCAGCTTCCAGCCTTCGAGGTAGACGTTGGCGATCTCCTCGGGACTGGCGTTCTGGGGCATGTTGACCGTCTTCGAAATGGCGCCGGAGATGAACGGCTGGACCGCCGCCATCATGCGAATGTGGCCCATGTAATGGATCGTGCGCTTGCCTTTGGCCGGCTTGAAGGCGCAGTCGAAAACCGCCAGATGTTCGTTTTTGAGATGCGGCGCGCCCTCGATGGTGTCGTTCTTGTCGATGAACTCGAGGATCTCGCGCGCCTGGACTTCGTCGTAGCCGAGATTATGGAGCGCTTCCGGCACAGTGCCGTTGACCAGCTTCATCAGGCCGCCGCCGACCAGCCACTTGTATTTGACGAGGGCGATGTCGGGTTCGACGCCGGTGGTGTCGCAGTCCATCAGGAAGCCGATGGTGCCGGTCGGCGCCAGGACCGAAATCTGGGCGTTGCGGATGCCGCTGGCCATCCCCTCCTCGAGCGCCTTGTCCCAGGATTCGCGGGCGGCCTCCAACAGATTCGACGGAACGCCCTTGGCCGGCACGGCGTAGGCGTGATCGCGATGCATGCCGATGACTTTCAGGAACGGCTTCTCGTTGACTTTGTAGTAGCGGAACGGACCCATGGCCTCGGCCACCTTGGCCGACTGGTAGTACGCCCGGCCCGAAAGCAGCGCCGTCACGGCGCCGGCAAAGTTGCGGCCTTCGTCGGAATCGTAGGCCAAGCCGCGCGACATCAGCAGGGCGCCGAGGTTGGCGTAACCGATGCCCAGCGGCCGGAAGTCGAAGCTGTTCTGTTCGATCGAGGGCGTCGGATAGCTGGAATTGTCGACCAGCATCTCCTGGGCCGTGATGATGACGTCGGTGACATGCTTGAAAGCGTCGGCATCGAAGCCGCCGTCATCGGTCCGGAACTTCATCAGGTTGAGCGACGCCAAGTTGCAGGAAGTATCATCGAGGTACATGAATTCGCTGCACGGATTAGACCCGTTGATCCGGCCCGAGTTCGGCGTCGGATTCCAGCGGTTGATGGTCGAGTCGTACTGCATGCCCGGGTCGCCGCACTCCCAGGCCGCCTTGGAAATGTGCTCCATGATGGCGCGGGCCTTGTAGGTGTCGACGACCGAACCGTTGGTCACGGCCCGCGTCTGCCACTCGCCGTCCTCGGCCACGGCCCGCATGAACTCGTCGGTCACCCGGACGCTGTTGTTGGCGTTCTGGAACGTGATCGAACTGTAGGCCTCGCCGTCGAGGGCGGCGTCGTAGCCGTTGGCGATGAGGACGTGCGCCTTTTTCTCTTCCTTGGCCTTGCAGTCGATGAACTCCAAAATGTCGGGGTGATCGACGTTGAGGATGACCATCTTGGCCGCCCGCCGCGTCTTGCCGCCCGACTTGATGACGCCGGCGAAGGCATCATAGCCCTTCATGAACGACACCGGGCCGGACGACTTGCCGCTCGAATGCGACAGGCGTTCCTTTGAAGACCGCAGCGTCGACAGGTTGGAACCCGTACCCGAGCCGTACTTGAAGAGCATGCCTTCGGTCATGGCCAGGTTCAGGATCGAACGCATGTCGTCGCGGACCGAGTTGATGAAACAGGCCGAGCATTGCGGCTTGGGGTTGATGCCGACGTTGAACCAGACCGGGCTGTTGAAGGCGGCCATCTGATTTACCAGGATATGGGTCAATTCGGCTTCGAAGGCGTCGCTATCGGCCTCGGTCGCGAAGTACGCCTGGGTCCGGCCCCAGCCGGCGATCGTCTGGGCGACGCGGTCGACCATCTGCTTGACCGAGGTCTCGCGCCCGGGCGTGCCGATCTGGCCGCGAAAATATTTGGAAACGACGATGTTGGTGGCCGACTGGCTCCAGCTCTTGGGCACTTCGACGTTCTTCTGTTCGAAAACGGTCTTGCCTTTCTCGTTGGTGATGACGGCATCGCGCAGCTCCCATTCGATGCGGTCGTAAGGGTGAGTGCCGGAGGTGGTGAAACGGCGCTTGAAGCGCAGTCCGGTGCCGGGCTCGCGCTGCGGCGCCGGCTTGCCGGTCGCGCTCCGGTCGGCGAAAAGGCGCTTGATGGCGAAAGGCAAATTGTTGTCGATCAGGACCACGGCCAGGATCCGGGTGATGTCGTCGGTCGTCGGCACGGTGTGGCCGTCAAACTCGCGCTCCAGGCGCATGCAGGCCTGGCTGACGGCTCGGGCCAGAATCAGCGTGTCGCTGACCCCGCCTTCTTTGAGGGCGGCGTCGAGCACGGCGGCGATCTTCTCGGGCGCGAAATCGACGATGCCGCCGTCGCGCTTTTTGACCTTCTTCACTTTAGTGAGGTCCGGAATCTGTTCGAGAATGGTCGAGACGACGCTGGCGGCCTCGGCCCGCCGGATTTCCTGGTTGGCAGAAGAAGAAGCGGATGGCGACATAGTGCTTGTCTACTATGTTGTTTATGACGGGCCACAACTACATGTTGTGGTATCCAACACAACTGTACCACAAGATATTGTGGTCAGGTGTGGATAATTCGTTTGGGCCGCGTGGTTACGGCCTGTTCGGACGCTTGACTAGATCGGGGCCTAGAAAGGCATGGTCAGATTGACCGCTTTTCGCCCTTCATTTTTGAGTTCGAAGTCGACGGGAACGGAGACGAGGTTGCCGGCGCGGTCCTTGTACTTGACGGTGCGCTCGCGCAGCCCGGCCTCGTACACTTCTTTGGTGATCTTGACGTCCATCAGACAATAGTCGCGGAGCTTGTCGATCTCGCCGCGCCTGAAAAACTCGATCGCCTGGAGACCATGGCCGGATTTTCCGACGCCGAGCGTCGCCTGGGCGACGTCGTCGAGCTTGACCCGGAAGCCGATCTTTTTTTCGATCTCGTACATGATGTCGAGCGACGCGAACTTGCCGAGGTCGCCGGCGTAGTACTGATTGAGAACCGGGAAATCGAAGCCGATGATGTTGTATCCGATGATGCGGTCGGCCGATTCGAGAAGCGGCCACATCTGGGACAATTCATGTTCCAAAAACGAGAGGTAGGTGTCGGTGGCGGAGACGTAGACGCCGACCAGGGAGACTTTCAGCAGGGTCGGGTCGTATTTGCCGACGTCGGCGAAACTGTTCTGGGTTTCGATGTCGAGAACGATTTCTTTGGGCATACTAGCCGGGGCAACCGCACTTGCATTCGCGGCCCTCGTGGGAAGCGTGGGCGCAGCTCCAGCAGAGCGTTTCCATTTCGACTTCGGCGGCGCAGCCGCACTCGCAGCTGCCGTCTTCGTTGTGATCATGCTCGCACACGGTGCAGGGCATATCTTATAAAGATTGGAGGGCGGCCTTCAGGCCGCCAGACTCGGACGTCTTAGGAGTTAGCGAAATGAATACTACGTTTCTTTCGGGATTCGCGCGAGATCATCCGTCAATGCTTGGTCAAGGCCTTGAGCTCGGCGAGCCTGGCGGCGACGATGTCGGCCGCCTCGTCCTTCGACTTGGCCCCGGCCAGGTGCCTGGCCAAGACGCTGTCGCCGATGACTTCGTGGACCCAGCGGGCCAGATCGTTCTTCTGGCCGCTGACGTGATACTGATACGTCGCATCGTCGATCCCGCCCAGGCCGGCGGCGAACTCTTCGAGATTCTTGGCCACCAGGTGCAGATGAAACCAAAAAGCCCGCCACATCGGTTCGACGTCGCGGAGATATTCTTGAGCCACTTCGGCGGTCAGGGTCGCGGCGGACATACGAAAAAAGTATAGCACAATGAAAAAATCCGCCGAGTCAGGGGCGGATCAGGACTTTTTCGAGCTCGTCGATGGTCGGGTCGATGACCACCTCGGCGTTGGCTCGGCTGGCGGTGATACCGGCGAGCGTCTGCCGGTGATAGCCGACGGTCGCGTCGGCGTCTTTCAACAGATTACCGGTCAGGATCCCCAGAACGCGCTCATGCTGCCGGATCTTGTGCTCGGCCACCAGCTTCTTGATGCCGGCGACCGTGGCGCAGGAGGCCGGTTCGGCGCCGACGCCGTCGGAGTCGAGCACCGCCTTGGCATCCATGATCTCCTGGTCGGCCACTCGGGCGACGACGCCTTGGGTGTACTTGATGGCCCGGACGGCCTTCTGGTAGTTCACCGGATTGCCGATGCGGATGGCCGTGGCCAGCGTGTCGGCCTTGACCGGGGTCATGGCGGCCCAGACGTTTTCGAAGGCGGTGCAGAACGGATCGGCGCCAGCGGCTTGGATGACGGCCAGACGCGGCACCTTGCGGATCAGGCCAAGATCGAACGCTTCCCGCAGCGCCTTGCCGAAGGCCGAGGCGTTGCCGAGGTTGCCCCCGGGCACCACGATCCAGTCGGGCGGATCCCAGTCGAGCTGCTCGAGCGCCTCCCAGATGATGGTCTTCTGGCCCTCGAGGCGGAACGGATTGACCGAGTTCATGAGCGCCAGACCGAGGCGTTGGCGGGCCTGCATCACCAGAGCCATGGCAGCGTCAAAGTCGCCGCGGATCATGACGGTTTTGGCGCCGTAGGCCAGCGACTGCGAAATCTTGCCGATCGCCGTCTTGCCTTCGGCCACCAGAATCATCGCCGGCAGGCCGGCGGCGGCCGCATAGGACGCGACCGAGGCCGAGGTGTTGCCGGTCGAGGCGCAGGCGACGATCTTGGCACCGCGCTTCTTGGCCCAGCTGACGG
>JACQSM010000078.1 GCA_016205965.1 Candidatus Uhrbacteria bacterium | reverse complement strand
TACCAGGAGTCGTCGGTCACGACCATCTCGACCAGCACGTAGCCGGGGAAAATCTTTTCCTCGACCACCTTGCGCTTGCCGTTCTTGATCTTGATCTTCTTCTCTTTCGGGATCATCACGTTGAAGATCTTGTCGGTCATGTCCATCGACTCGGTGCGCTGCTTGAGGTTGTGGGCGACGTTTTCCTCGTAGCCGGAATAGGTGTGGATGGCGTACCAGCGTCGGCCGTGTTGTACGGTTTGTTTCGGCATAGCCTTAGCGCTGGAGAATTTTTTCGAAGCCGTAGACCAGGCCGAAGTCGAGCGCGCCGAAGAAAGCGCCCATGACGACGGCGGCGCCGATCACCAGCAGGGTGTGCTTGACGACCGTTTTGCGCGACGGCCAGACGACCTTACGGAGCTCGGTATTCGACTCTTTGACGTAGTTGACGGCCGGGTTGTTGGTGAGGCTGAAGCTCGCCATATGGAGGTTCTAAAAATCCGCCTGTTGCGGGCGGAAATCACTGATATCCACACTATATAGGATGGTTGGGGAGTTGGCAAGTGGCGGGCCCGGTTTCTGCGGTAGATGCGCAAGCTCTCATCGCAGGCGGGAGTTTTCATTGACATGTGCCGTTTTCGGCGCTAGGCTCGTATATCGGCCTTTTTACCAAGGAGCGGTCATGACCAAAGGCGGACGCAAATCTTTGGACGATCGTGAAGCCGACGCCATCGACGACGCCGCCCATGCCGACACGATCATGTTCGACGACCTTCGGGCCGGCGACGTCATCACCGCGGTCACCCGGAATAACGAGTACCGGATTGAGGTGGTCGACGTTGCCGCCGCCAGGGTGCGGGTGACCGGCGGCAAGTTCTTCCCCGAACCGACTGAGACGACGTTCCATGGCAGCGGCGGCCCTTACGGCCGCGGCGTCTTCGCCGGACGGATCATGCTCGGCTATCATCTGACGTTCAGCCATCCGGTCCAGCCCTGGAACGACGTCAAACTCTCGCGACTGCGAACCGTGTTCCTCAATGGCACGCGCGTCCTGCCGCTCCAAGACAAACTTCAACAATAGAAGGCCCCGACGAAGGGCCCTCTTTTTTATCTTCGGGTTTTATGGCGGCCTGAAGGCCGCACCCCTGTCGGGCCTGCCCGATCAAATATCCAGGTTCTTCACGTTCTTGGCGTGCGTCTGCAAGAACCGTTTGCGCGGCTCGACGTCCGAGCCCATGAGGATATCGAAGGTGGTGTCGGCTTTTTTGGCGTCGTCGACCGTGACCATCTTCATGACCCGGGTGGCCGGATCCATGGTCGTCTCCCAGAGCTGTTCGGGATTCATTTCGCCGAGACCTTTGTAGCGCTGGATCGGAACTCCGGCGGCATTTGAAACCTCGGAGTTTTCCTCGCCTTCAGCGGCGGCCTGGGGGCCGCTCTCCGACTTTTTACCGTTCTTTGCGGCCTTGCCCGATTCGGCCTTGTCGGCCTTCTTCTTTTGATATTCGGCCACGAAGCGATCGCGTTCTTCCTCGGAGAAGGCGTACTTGAAATCCTTGGCCCCGCCGACGCGGAAGAGGGGGGGCTGGGCGATATAGAGGTGTTTTTCGGTGATGAGCGTCGGGAAGTAGCGGTAGAACAGCGTCAGCAGGAGAGTGCGGATGTGGGCGCCGTCGACGTCGGCATCGGTCATCAGGATGATGCGGTCGTAGCGCAGGTCCTCGATCCGGAACTGCTCGCCGATGTTCGTGCCCATGGCGATGATCAGGTTCTTGATCTCGTTGTTGACCAGCATTTTGTCGAGGCGGGCCCGTTCGACGTTCAGGATTTTGCCGCGCAAAGGCAGGATCGCCTGGAATTCGCGGTCGCGGCCCTGCTTGGCCGAGCCGCCGGCGGAATCTCCCTCGACGATGAAGATCTCGGATTTCTGCGGGTCTTTGGACGAGCAGTCGGCGAGCTTGCCGGGTAAGGTCAGGCCTTCCAGAGCGCCCTTCCTTAATACGGTGTCGCGGGCGGCCCGGGCGGCCATGCGGGCCCGCGAAGCCAAGATGCATTTTTCGATGATCGCCTGGGCATCCTTGGGATGCTCTTCGAGGTAGATCTCGAAGGCTTCGCCGAATACCGACTCGACGGCGGTGCGGGCTTCGGGATTGCCGAGCTTGGCCTTGGTCTGGCCCTCGAACTGCGGCTCGCGGATTTTGACGCTGATGACCGTGGTCAGACCCTCGCGGCTGTCCTCGCCGGTGATGTTGTCGTCTTTCTCTTTGAGGTAGCCCTGCTTGCGGGCGTAGTTGTTGAGGATGCGGGTCAGGGCGCTGCGGAAACCGACCACGTGCATGCCGCCGTCCGGGTTGTAGATGTTGTTGGCGAAGGCGATGACGTTCTCCTTATAGTCATCGACGTATTGGAGCGCTGTTTCGACCATGACGCCCTCGGCCTCTTTGGCGCAGTAGAACACCAGAGAATGCTTGGCCTCCTTGGAATGGTTGAGGTAGCGGACGTACGACTCGATGCCGCCCTCGAAATAAAATCCGTAATTTTGGAATTTGCCCTTCTCGCGTTTGTCCTCGAGTCGGAGGCGGATGCCTTTGGTCAGGTAGGCCTGCTGGCGCAGATGATCGAGGATCGTCTGCCAGTCGTAGTCGATAGTTTGGAAGATCTCCTTGTCGGCCTGGAAGATGATGGTCGTGCCGGTGCCTTTGGCCGAGCCCTCGGCCCGGACCTTCTTTTGGGGCACGCCGCGCTTGTACTCCTGAACCCAGAGCTTGCCGTCGCGTTTGACCTCGGCTCGAAGGTGCGTCGAAAGAGCGTTGACGACCGAAACGCCGACGCCGTGGAGACCGCCGGAAACCTTGTAGCCGCCCTCGCCGAATTTTCCGCCGGCGTGGAGCTTGGTGAGAACCACCTCGAGGGCCGAGACGCCGACCTGCTTGTGGATCTCGACCGGGATGCCGCGACCGTTGTCTTCGACCGAGACCATGTTGTCGGGCAGCAGGGTGATGCGGATCTCGTTGCAGTGGCCGGCCATGGCTTCGTCGAAGGAGTTGTCGACGACCTCCCAGATGAGGTGGTGCAAGCCGGTCGGACCGGTCGAACCGATGTACATGCCGGGTCGGCGACGGACCGCCTCGAGACCTTCGAGGACGGTGATCTGTTTGGCGCCGTATTCGGATTCGCCTTTCTTCTTTTTCTTGTCGTCGGCCATAGCTTTTTCGGTGGCAATGGAAAATCCGCATGCGCGGATCAACGTCCACAGCTTAGCATGGCGGCCCGGTCCGGGCAAGAAAAAACGCCCCGGGGAAACGGGACGAATCAAGAGGCGGCGGCGGGCGTCATCCAGTAGAGGGTGGCGGCGATGGAGAGTATTTCGGCGACCATGGCCGCGATCAACACCGACTTGCCGGTGACCTCGTCGAGATCCTTGAAGAACGCGTTGACGAGGATGACCACGCCGGCTCCGAGGCTGATGAAAAGCATCATCGGACTGCCGGTCGCCGAGAATCCGAAGAGCAACAGCGTGACCGCGCCGATCGACAGGGCGGTCAAGGACATCGTGGCCAAGTCCATGCCTGGGGAGGTTCGCTTGCCAGCGAGCCACATCAATGCGATCGGGGCCATCGTCGCGGCCAGCGCGCTCATGATCGCCTGGTCGACGCGGCCTTCGAACAGCCGGAGCATCACCCAGTAGAATACCGAGACGGTCGCCCAGGCGCCGATAACACACTGAATAATCTTTTTGTTCACGTCGTTCATGACTGAACACTCCCTGAAATGAACGGGAAATTCCGTTGTTTCGAGTATGAGTCAAAGCGTTGTTCAGGTCAACAGCGCTCGCGGGACCACGGGTGGGTGGGCGCTCGGCGGACAATCTGGAGGCGCACGGGCCGGTGTCCGAACTTTTTTGGGGACGGTCAGCGCGCCGAACCGCGCGATGACCGGCGCCAAAAAAAGTTTGGACCCGTGCGCCGGAAGCTTAGCAGGCCCGCCGCTGGGCGGGCCTGTGTGTCCGCCGAGCGCCCACCCGCCCGTGGGCCCGCCAGCAAGGTGTGCTATACTTTCTCCGTTATGCCCTTCGACCCATCGCGCGAAAATCAGATGACCGAGGACGAGTTGAAAGTCGGATATTGGTGGGTGACCCACCGGATCCAGGTGAAGAAAGCAGGTACGATCGTGCTCGGCGTTTTTGGCACTCTCTTGTGTCTCTATGGCGCCTACGGTTTCATCGATTGGTTCTTCATCACCGGTCCGCGGGAGCGCGCCGAGATCGCCCTGCTGACCCGGAATCTGACCGACTACAAGGCCTTCCGCGAGGCCCATAAACCCCAGGATGTCGAGATCGATTCGGCCGAGTCTTTGTCGGCCGGTTCCGATAGCCAGGACGTCTTCGCCAGGGTTGAAAATCCGAACACCGAGTGGTGGGTCGAGTTCGATTATCGGTTCACGGTGCCGGGCGCCGAGCTGCCGATCAGGCACGGATTCCTGCTGCCCGGCGAGGCCGGTTATCTGCGCGATCTCGGCGTCAAAGCGGCTCGAACCGGCTCGCCCGAGCTGGCCGTCACCAACGTCGCCTGGCATCGCGTCGACGCGCATAGGATCCAACCGAACTATCCGTCCTGGGCCGCCACCCGACTGCAATTCGACGTCAAAGACGTTGCCTTTACGCCGCCCGCGCCCCAGGATCCGCTGGCCATCAGCCGGGCGACTTTCACGGTCGTAAACAACTCGGCATTCAGCTACTGGAACGTGACGTTTTTCGTCGCCCTCAAGGCCGGTTCGGCGATCGTCGGCGTGAACTCGGTGGCCATCAGCGAGCTTCGGGCGGGGGAGTCGCGCCAGGTCGATGCCAGCTGGTTCAATGACCTGCCGCACGTCGATACGGTCGAGGTGACCCCGGAGGTGAATGTCCTGGATACGCGCGTCTACATTCCTACGGGCAGATAGTCCTGCGAGATGCGCGGCGGCCCGGGATCGGGCCGCCGTTTTGCGTTATCGTGAGCGGCCATGTTATGCAGTTTCCATACACGCCTATGCCTTTCTTTTCCCGCCTGCGCTATTTCGACTGGCCGATGTTCCTCTCGGTCGTCTGTCTGGCCGGCATCGGTCTGGCGGTTCTCTACAGCACCTCCCTGACATCCGGCGGGGCGATGCAAGATGCCGACTTCGGGAACTTCTGGAAACAGGCTGTTTTCGTCGTCATCGGCCTGGGCTTATCGCTCATGGTCGCCTCGATGAATTATCGCGGCCTGGCGCCCATGGCCCGCGCCTGTTACGTCGGTTCGATCGTGCTGCTCCTGGCCGTGCTCATCTTCGGCAAGACGATCAAAGGCACCACCGGCTGGTTCGGCATCGGCGGCTTCGGCGTTCAGCCGGTCGAGCTGGTGAAGATCCTGCTGATCATTTTCCTGGCCAAATTTTTAGCCGAGCGGGCCCGCTCGATGCGCGGCGCCGGCGTCTTCATGGCTACCGGCGCGGCCGTCGGCGTCATCGCCGTCCTGGTGCTGCTCCAGCCAGACTTCGGTTCGACCCTCCTGCTGGTTTCGGTCTGGTTCGCGATGCTGCTGATATCGGGCATCAAGCGCTCGCATCTCGTCATCATGACGCTGGCGTTCGCGGCGGTTGCAGCCTTGGCCTGGGCCTTCGCCCTCAAGCCCTATCAGCGCGATCGCATCGCCGTCTTTCTCGACCCGGGCCGCGACCCGTTCGGCCGGGGATACCAGGTGACGCAATCGATCATCGCCGTCGGCTCGGGCGGGGTCACCGGCAAGGGCCTGGGCTTCGGTTCCCAGAGCCAGCTGCGCTTTTTACCCGAACGCCAGACCGACTTCTTGTTTGCCGCCCTGGCTGAGGAGCTCGGTTTCGTCGGCGTTCTCCTGGTGCTGGGCCTGTTCGCGTTTTTCTTTTATCGAGGCTACGCGCTGGCGGCCGCGGCCCGCGACGATTTCTCGCTGTTCCTGGTGGTCGGCATCCTGGTTTCGTTCGCGATTGAGATCGCCGTCAACGTCGGCGGCACGCTTGGGCTGCTGCCGATCACCGGCATCGCCCTGCCGTTCTTGAGCTACGGCGGCAGCTCGCTGCTGTCCAAGTTTTTGATGGTCGGATTGCTCGAATCGGTGGCGGCGCGACGCTAGTTCGCATAACTGGGGATAAATCGCGTTGACCTGAAGCTCAAAAAATGGTATCCTATGGATAGATCGGATAAAGCGACGGGAACGGCGAAGACCGCAAAGCGGCGCGCCGCCAAAGACCAAAACAAAAAGCCTATGACGCCCATGGCTCCGTCACAACAGCAGCCCTCCCAATTCTTCGACGAAGGAGTTCGGCTGATTTCATACTGCCCGTTGTGCGAGTCGAGCTACGACCCGCGTGAAGCCAGGGTGCTCGGCGAGAAGGAAGACAGCCATTTGCTGCACATCCAGTGCGGTAACTGCTCGAACGCTATCATCGCCTTGGTCCTGATCTCCTCGGTCGGCGTAAGTTCGGTGGGTCTGGTGACCGACTTGAGCTACGACGACGTCCAGCGCTTCCGCAAGGTCGGTTCGGTTTCGACTGATGACGTCATAGAAGTACATGGCGCCATGCAGGATGAAGACATGTTCTTCAAAAGGCTGGTGATATAAACTGAAATGTTGAGAGGCCGGGCATTGTGCTCGGCTTTTTGGTTATGCAGGGGGGACGAGCGACGGTTTGCCCGGGCGAAGCCGCCGCCGGCCCCCGAACTTGATTGTTTTGGCGGCTTCGTGTATAACTCCCTCATACTTACTACCTCCATATGGAAGCCATCAAACTGGAAGCCAAAAAGCGCAGCGTGGTCGGCAAGCAGGTCAAGCAGCTGCGGTCCAAGGGAAAGATTCCCGCCGTGGTCTATGGCCACGACGTCGCTTCGCGCAGTCTCGAGATCGAGGCCGCTCCGTTCGAAAAAACTTTCACCAAGGCCGGCTGGTCGAGCTTGCTCGATCTGGCGATCGATGGCGCGGCTCCGGTCAAGGTGCTGATTCAGGACATCGCCCGCCACCCGCTGACCGACGCCGTCACGCATGTCGATCTGCGCGAGGTGAAGATGACCGAGAAGCTGACCGCTGAAGTGCTGTTCCGGTTCCTGGGCGAGGCTCCGGCCGTCAAAGAGATCGGCGGCATCTTCGTCCGCGCCATGGACAAGGTCAAGGTCCGCTGCCTGCCCCAGTACCTGGTTCACGAGATCGACGTCGATATTTCGAAACTCAAGAATTTCGAGGACCACGTCCTGATCAAGGATCTGGCGATTCCCGAAGGCCTCGAACTCCTGGCCAAGCCCGACGAGATCGTCGCCGGCATCTCCAAGCCGATCTCCGAAGAGGAACTGAAGGCGCTCGACACCGCCGTCGTTGCCGATGTCTCGACCGTGAAGGTCGAGGGCGAAGAGAAGCGTGCCGCCGACGCCGCCAAGAAGGCCGAGGAGGCCAAGGGCGCCGAGGGCGAGAAGCCCGCCGCTGCCGCCGGCAAGTCCGGCAAGTAACGCGGCCGTTCCGGCTCTCCGGCCGGCACGAGCGTCGTAACGCGCATGAACGAAACGAACAAAAAAACTACCCAGGACCGTCCCGAGGGCGCCCGGGTAGTTTTTCGTTTCTTCTCCGGCCTGGTGGACCGGCTGGCGGCTATCTTCGCCGCCGTGCTGCGGCCGCTCGCGGCCGGCGACGAGCGGCTGTGGCGCATGCTGGCGATGTGGAGCGTTATCATTTTCGTCATGACGGCCGGAGCCGGCGCCATCGTCTGGACGCTGATCGACGGCCGGGCCGCGACCGAGCTGTCCGGATTCTTCGGCCGCTACCGTGATCGCGGCCGGGTCGCGGCCGAGAATCCCGAGCCGGTCGCGCGGCGGGCCATCGATGGCAAGCCGCTCGATGCCGCCGCGGACGAGGCGCTGCCCTTCGCCGTTTCGATCGACAACATGATCGACGCTCGGCCGCAGTC
>JACQSM010000074.1 GCA_016205965.1 Candidatus Uhrbacteria bacterium | reverse complement strand
GTCGAGCCGCTGCCGCGCGGGTCGATCGGCGCCTCGGCCAAGTAGGTCGGTATGAGCGAGTTCGCCTTGGTGATGGTGTAGGTGCTGGTGAATGTGACCGCAGTGGAACAGGTGAGGGACGTAGCGCCCGCTACGGCCGTAACAAGACAGGTGTTACCGTTGGAGGAGGTAAGCGTATCACCGACGACTACTTGCGCGGTGAAATTCGTGTTCGTACCGGTGACGGTGGTGCTGGCCGTGGCTGCCGCGGTGCCCACGCCGGTAAAAGTATCGGAGAGGTTGACGACGCAGTCCTTCGAGGCGGCCCTGACGGTCGCCGCAGAAAAGTCGCCTGGCGAGGCGGCGGCGACGCAGACGAGGTTGGTAGCATCAGTGATGGACCTGACGACGCAGCTATTGGTGCCGTCAGTAAGCGTGTCGCCGACCCGCAGCGATGTGGTGTAGTCCGAGCCCGTGCCGGTGACTGCGGTTCCCGTGCTCGAGGTGGTGCCCGCCACCGGACGGGTGGTCGTGTCGAGGGTCTGACCGCAACCGGGGAAATTCTCGGTGAGCGTGAGGTCGCACTCGATACCGGACGTGCTGGTCACGATGACCTGCGAATTGGCGGCGCTGGTGATGATCGGGGCGTCGCTCGGGCCGGAGTAGATCTGCCGATCATCGACCTGCTTGTTGAGGATGGCGTTCAGGAGGGCGTTGACTTCGGCGAACCGCCTGGCGTCGCGCGCGTCTTGGATGCGCTTCACCGGGTCGACGGCCACGAGAATAGCAGCGGCCAAAAAGCCGATGATGCCGATGACGATTAAGAGTTCGATCAACGTGAATCCTCTCTTGTTCCTGGACCCTGGCATAAGTTTTTTTAGACAAAATAGATAGGAATGGAAAGCGGCCTCGCCGAGCTATTTAACAGCATAACACATTCTGGCCGTGGGCAAGAATGGGCTGTGCATTATTTTGCAATGACGTCGGCTTCGACCCGAACCTCGGCCCGCTGTCCGGCGACGTCATAAGCCTGGACATTCAGACGCAAAGGACCGAACTCCACGGCGCCCGCTTCTCCGCCGGCGGTCTTGGCCCTCTCCGCCAAAGCCCGGCGCAAGGCTGGTTCGGGCAGAACCAGGGCGCGGAAACGCATTGACAGCGTCAAGGTGAAGGCGGCGGTCTTGGCGCCTTCGGCCGGCGCAGCCACTGCCAGATCTTCCGACGTCACCAACTCTTTGACGACCTTCTCGCCGTCGAGCAGCATCGCTTCGAGATTTTTGCCGGCTTCGGTCGCCAGCTCGGCAGCCATATCGGCTCTGGCTTTGGCCAAGTCATCGGCCGAAACCGCCGCGACCGTGCCCGAACCGCCGCTCATGGCCGCGTCCGACTCGCCGTAGATGTCGTCGCGAAGATTCTCGGACAAACCTGGAATAATGAACGTGCTCGGTCCGATGTCGCCCTGCGAGCCGGGCTTGTCGGCCGCCACCGCCGCCCTGACCTTGCCGTTGGCCGGGATGGCCGTCGCCGTTTTCAGGCGGAAAAGTACGCCGTCTTTCGAGATAAAACGCGTCGTCGCCACGAAGGTATATGCCCTGGAGGTGGCGTTGACGATAACGATGGTACCGGTCGATTTCGCCGAGGCGGCCGGAGCCGTGCCGGTGGCATCGAAACTCTTCGAACCCTTGACGTCCGTCTCAAGCACGCGACTGATGATGTTCGGCATGTCGCCGGCGGCGGCGGCTTCCTTGCTGACCACCACGACGACATTCGCCGTTTGCCGCGGCTCGACGACCGGCGACGGAGTAGCGACCTGCTCGGGCTGCCGGAAAAGCGAAATCCTCGATGCCAATTCGGCGACGTCGGGGACGCCGTTCTTGCGAACGAACATGATGATGCCGGCGACCGCCGCGGCCGAAAAAACCAGCACCAGCACGAACAGGCCGGCCAGCATCAGCTTCGGCGTGGTCAGACTCCTGACCGGCTCCTCCTCTTGCATTTCAATCTCCTCGCCCTTGGCCAACCGCAGCGCCCTTTCGATGGGCAAGCGCTCGCCATCGCCGGCCGGCTCCGCATCGTCTTGCTGGCTTGGCGACTTGCGGCCGGCTACTTCGGTCGATGGCGCCTGACCCAAAAGTTCGCCGATGCTTTCGCCGAAATCCGAGGTCGATTCCGCTTCCGGCTTTACCGAAGACAGCGGCGGCGCTTCCACCGTCGGACTAGGCGGTTCGATCGAAAGCCGGATGGGCGGCGGAAACTGTTCTGGCGCCGCCTGCGGGATAGACTCGTCCTTTTTAGGCGCAGCCGGCCGCTTTCGAGGTTTTGATGCGCGTGTAACCATGGCAAAGGTTCTCTCTATGAACAAGTATACTCCAAATGTCGAGGCCGAGGAAATCCGAAATCAGGGCTCGACCGCGGCTTCGGCCCGCACCGACGCCTGGCGAGCGCCGGTCGCCAAGCCGCTGACTGTATATTTGACGGGGCCGAGCGTGCCCGGCGCGGGCATCTGCGCCTGGAGCCGCTTGAGAATCTCGCCTTCCGGCACGATCAAGGCTGAAAAATGAAGCGTCAGATCGGCTGCAAATTCCTTGCCGACCGTTTCCGCGGCCGGTCCATGCCAGGAAATTTCATCGCTAAGCATCAATTCCGGCACGAAAACCTCCTCCGGACCGAGTGCCTTCTTGAAAGCGGCCAGGGCCTGCGCCTGAAGCGTCTCGACCAGCGCCGCTTTGGCTTCGGCGATATCTTCGGCTTGCACGAACGCAACCGTGCCGCTGCCGCCGGACATGGACGCTTCGCTGCGGGCGGTAATCTTGGTCTGCAGATCGGCCGAGAGCCCGGGAAGAATGAAGGTCGTCGGACCGATGTCGCCGGCCGCGCCGGGCTGATCGGCGGTCGCTTCGGCGCTGACCTTGCCGTTGGCCGGAATCGCGGCCGCCTGGTCGAGACGGAATAAGACGCCCTCTTTGGACAGCAGCCGCGTCGTCGCCGTGAACGAAAATGATCGCGCGGTCGCGTTTTCGATGATCACCGTGCCCGAAGCCTTGGCCGCGCCGGAGGCTCGCGTTCCCGTCGCCGTGACGGCGCCGCTACCGGTCAGCTGGAGGTTGACGGTTCTGCTCGGCAGCGTATCGGCATCCTGCGGCGAGACGGTATCGGCGCTGATCTTCACCATGACGCTCACCGATGCGGGACCTGCCGGCGGCGACGCCGTCGCCGACTGCGACGATGGTGCCGCTCCGCTCAATTGCCGCTGAATCGACCAGAGCATTCGGCCGACCAGCCCGAGCGCCAACAAAGCGAATATGCCGGCAATGATCACGACCTTCTTTTTTGAGCCGCCCCGGGACGGCGGCGGCGCCGGACGCTTCGCCGTATCGCGCAAGCTGATCGCATACTCTTTGACAGCCGAAAAAAAGCTTTTCTTTCCGGCTTGCGCCGTGATGTCGCCGGTCTTGCGCAGATCGAGCTGCGGCCCCCGGGAAACGCCGAGAGCCCGGAGACCGACGCCGATCGCCGTGGCGAAAAAGATGCCGGCCGAGGCCGCGTCTTCCGGCTTGACGCCGGGGCCCAGCACCATGTTCCGAAGCGGCTGGCCGAGACGCACTTCGATGCCCGAAAGGTTCGATGCCAGGTACTCGACGATATTCGGCGTCAGGCTGGTTCCGCCGGCCAGCAAGAGCATGGCCGCCGGATGTCCGGAAACTTTCTGAAAATGCGCCGAAGTCCGGCGGATCTCCTGAAGAAGATCCGCCATCGGACTCTGCAAAATGAAAAAAACTCTGCCCTCGTCTATACTCGGATCGAAACCGGCCCGCCGCTTGAGAGCCTCGGCCTTCTCGAACGGCACGTTCAGCTTGACCTCGATGGCCGCGGTCAGATGGTTGCCGCCGAGCGGGATGCTGGCCGAGTGCCAGACGACGCCGCCTTCGGACACCGTCACTATGGTCGTCTTGGCGCCGATATCGGCGATCATGACCGGCCGTTTCTCGTCGGCCGGAACCAAAGCCCGGACCAGGGCATGCGATTCGACGTCGAGAAAAGCCAGGTCGGCGCCGGCCTCGCGCAGCGTCGCGGTATAGGCATCGATGAACGTGCGATCGGCGGCGGCATAGAGAACCGGCGTGGTTTCGCCGCTGGCGGGCAAAGCCAAGGCATCGGCCCCGATCCGATCGAATGAAATCGGAAACGTCTCGAAAGCCTCCATCGCCGCGGCCTTGACGGCCAAAGCCGGCTCCAGCGCCGCCTGGAGCCTGAAGACGTGCGAGAACACCAGCGTTTCGGGCAGGCAGAAGCCGATGCGGATCCGGCCGCGGCGCGGTCCGCAGACGCGATCGAACAGCGCCGATAGCACCTCGGTCAACTTTTGCTGATCCTCGATATTTCCCCTCGTCACGACGCCGGGGGGCAGCTCGATGCTCCCGAAACGATCAAGCACGACCGCGCCCCTCTGCTTCTGGAGCAAGACCATTTCCGCCGAGTGATCGGAAATATCGAGGCCGTATACAGTCATAAAAACCTGCGGTCGTCAAACCACAGGCAGTATACCATAAGGCGGACCGCACCCGAAGGCGTCAGACCCGCCTGATGGCGCCGATGAAGTTATAAATCGGGATCAGGATGGCGTAGGCCATGGACAGGGCGATGCCGCCGATGAACAGCAGCAGCAGCGGTTCCAAGGCGGTCGAAAGGTTCTTGGTCGCCGTTTCGACCTCGAGCTCATAAAATTCGGCCAGGTAGCCGAGCACGGTTTCGAGATTGCCGGTGCGCTCGCCGACGTTGATCATCTTCGAGACGATCCCCGGATAGAGATTGGGGGCCTCGGCCAAGGCTCCGGACAAGGGATTGCCGCGCTGCATCTCTTCGCGGGCGCGGTAGAGCTCCCGGCGGTAATGGACGTTGCCGAGCACCTGGGCGGTGATGTCGACGGCCGAGGTGATCGGGATGCCGCTCCGGAGCATGGTGCCGAGAACCAGCGAAAAACGCGCCAGGTTGACGTCGCGGACGATCCGGCCGAAAATCGGCAGCCTGATGGTCACGCGGTGCGTTATCGGCGCCAACAGCGGCCGGCTCAAAATCCATGAAACAAACGCGATCGACCCGATGAAAACGAAAAATGCGGAAAAGGTATACCTCTGGGCGAAATCCGCGACCTTAAGCAGGAGAACGGTCACCAGCGGCAGCTTGATCCCGGGGATGCTCTTGAACAGGCCGGC
>JACQSM010000073.1 GCA_016205965.1 Candidatus Uhrbacteria bacterium | reverse complement strand
TCGTCGCCCGACTCGCGCTCGAGCTCGAGCTCTTCCATGAAGTGCGTCAGCGTCGGGTCGTCGTGGCCGAGTTCGAAGCGCTTGAGCCGGGACAAAAATTGCTTGAGGTGGCTGGCGCGGTCGCGATCCTCGACGGTATCGCCCTTGATGTGTTCGATGGTTCCGGAGTCGTACAGGAATTTGACCAGCAACTCGGCGACGCTGCGTTCGCGCGCCAAAGCCGCATGCGCGGCGATGTGGCCGAGCAGCCGATCGAGAGTCGTCCTGGTAGCCTCCTGCAGGTCGGCAATCGTGCGGTGGTTTTTGGCGATTTCGTAAAGCGAGGCGGCCTTCTTGGCCGATTCATGGGTCAATCGCACCAAGTCCTCGACCGCGATCCGGTAGGCCGGCGAGCACAGCACCCGGTAGAGCGCTTGCGATTCATGGTAGTCGTCGAGCAGCTTGAAATACGCGATGCAGTCCATGACGATCGGCTTGGCATACAAGCCCTTGAGGCCCAGGAACTGATAAGGGATCGAGCGACGATGGAGTTCGCGGCTGAAGTCGTCGGCATTGGCGTTCGAACGTACCAAGATGGCGAAATCGCTCCAGTCCGCCTCCCCTTTCTCATCTTTGATCGCGACGATCTTATCGACGACGCCGGCGACCTCATCTTCGAGGGTGGCGAAGTGCAGGTGCGAAATAGCGGCGGCGCCGGGACGTTCGGCCGCCAGCTTCTTGGTCAGCAGCTGCGAACCTTCGGGCCGGCCGGCATTGAGTTTGGCTTCGAGGCGGTTGGGATTGTTGCGCTGGATGAAGCCGTAGGTCAGATCGAGAATGTTCTGAAGCGAACGGTAATTCTTGGTCAGGACGATCTCGCCGGCGCCGGTAAAATCATTTTTGAACTGGAGTATGTTCGAAACCGACGCGCCCCGGAACTTATAGATCGACTGGTCGTCGTCGCCGACCACGACGACGTTGCCGCCGGCCGGGACCAGGCGCTTGACCAGTTCGTACTGGGCCCAATTGGTGTCTTGGAATTCGTCGACCAAAACATATTTGAATTGCCGCCGGTATTTTTCGAGGATCGCCGGACGCTTGGCGAAGAGCTCCAGGGCGTACAGCATCAGGTCGCCGAGATCGATGCAGTCATGATCGAGCAGCAGCCGTTCATAAGCATGATAGGCGTCGGCCAGTTCCGACTGCCGGCTCTTTTCGCCGCCGTCGACGGCGATATCTTTGTCGAGCGCCAGATTCTTGGCGAACTCCAGGTAGTCGCGCGGATGGACGGCCTCATCCTTGGCCCGCGAAAACAATGTCAGCAAAGCCGTAAGAAACTTCGTCGGATTGCCGAGCGGCCGGTAATACTCGAGATTGAAACGGTCGAAATTTTTGCGCAACAAAAGATAGGCGTCGGTCTGGTTGAGCAAGCGGAAATCATCGGGCAGGCCGATATCGAGGCCGTGCGCTTGCAGCAGCCGCTGGCAGAAAGCATGGAAGGTCGAGATCCACAGATCGGTGTAGCCCAAGGGCAGCAGCCTGTCGACCCGCTCGGTCATCTCGCCGGCGGCCTTGTCGGTGAAAGTCAGGGCCAGAATCTCCTCGGGCTTGGCCCGGCCGGTGGCGATCAGCCAGGCGATGCGCTTGGTGATGACCGTGGTCTTGCCGGTGCCGGCGCCGGCGACGATCAGAAGCGGACCGCGATCGTGGGTGACGGCGCGGCGCTGCTCATCGTTGAGGTCGTCCAGAAGCTCGGCTTCGGTAAAGCCGGCCGGCGCGGAAACTGTTTTCATTTCATCCTGGCCCATATTGACAAGGTGGCCGGCTTGTGCTAAGGTCGCTGGCTCCGTAAAAAACGGGGTAAGGAGGAACGGCTGTGGCCCAAAAGATTCTTGTCGTCGAAGACGACCCGAACATCGCAGATCTGTTCCGGATGCAGCTGGAGTTCGGCGGGTACAGCGCCAGCGTGCACCAGCAGCCCGAGAGCGCCTTGGAGGAGCTGCGCCGGGACGTCAACCGCATCGACCTGCTCCTGACCGATTTCACCCTCCCGGGGATGGACGGCATCGCTCTCATCCGGCAGGCCCGCGCCCTGCGCGAGAACATCCCCTGCGTACTCATCACCGGCCAGGGTTTTGCCGATGACGAGTTGGCCCGGGCCATGGCCGGCGCATCCGTCCGCCTGATCCGCAAGCCCTACAGAATGGAGCACCTGTTCCAGATGATCGGCCAAGCCATCCGCTCTGCCGCCTAAACCGCCATCCCGGCGGTTTTTTCAGTATAACGAGAATGAGAGAAAAAGACCCCTGCAAGGCAAGGGTTGGTCACTCGTCGACAAGGGGCCGGAGCGGCAGGCAACTGCGGCCGAGCCGGCCGCTCTTTTCGAAATAATGAATGATCTCGCGGTCCGAGATGAGCTTGATGACGATGTTGCGCTCACGCTGCAATGCCTCAACCCGTGCCAGCGCCTTGGGCGCGAAGAAGCCGTTGCGCGGGACGCCCTTGGCCTCGAAACCGTGAATGAGCTCCTTGCCTTCCCAGAGGTACGGCATGCCGTTCAGGATGAAATCGGGCACGTAGTCCTTGGGCTTATCGCCGAGCGTATGGAGGGTAACGAGCACGTTGGGAGTGAAAGGAATCCCCTGCTCCGCCAGGAGCCGGGCCAGGCGAACCTCGCCCATCGTCGCATAGGCGATGTCCCGAAAGATGAGGTTGCGTTTCTTCTTGTGACGGGCGCCGACGTCGATGCTGGTCAGCTGGATTCCGGTCCAATCGGCATGATCCTCGATGACTGCCACCGTACACCTCCTGGAGGCGGGTCCGATGGCACGATGGCAGGGAAAACCCTTTCGGTCAATAAAAAAGAACCCTCATTCAGGGCTCTCAAAAAACGGTGCAGAGGGCGTCGATTTGCAGCGAGGCGATCGCGGTCTCCAGCGAAACATTGGCCGGCAGGCTGAAGGTCGAACCATCCCTATGATCGGCCGCGAGACGGACGGCCAAACGCAGATCCTCGCGCAGCGCCTGGATCTCGTCCAGGTAGTTGTGGCGGAAAGCCGCTGAACCGCCGTACTTGCCGCAGTCGGTGTGGCTGACCAGCATGATCCGCTCGACGCCGCGATTGAGGACGCCATTGAGGATTTGGCCGCGGACCCAGCGCGAACGGAACTTGTCCCCGGCGGCGAGATCCTTGACCACGCCCGGAACGGTCATGATGCCGTATTCTTCCGGCATGGACCGCAGACAGCGGGTCAGGAATCCGCCTTCACCGTGCAAGCGCCAGTCCATGCAGGTGACGACCAAGGTGCGGTAGGAGCGGCGCTCGCCGACGAAGGTCGGTGCCGACTTGACCTCGACCTTGGTCCCCCGGAAGTGATGGGCAAGCAGAGCCGCGTAGGGCTGGCCCTTGCCGTCGGGTTCGAGCACCAGAACCTTTTCGACACGGTGCAGCGAAATCGCCGTCTCGACATCATGCGCCAGTTGAGCAACGGCACCGTCATCGAAGGCCGCCGGGAAATCCGGAAAACTCAACAGGTCGTAGCGCGAGTCCGCGCCGAATGCCTGTTTGATGGCGGCCGGGATGACGTTGCGGTGATGGATCAGCGGATCGGCCGCGGTCACCACGGTAACATCACAGCCCTTGGCTATCTTCTCGTCCGCTTTGGTGCGGTCCGACTTCAAACGCCGTGCTTCGGTCATGACACGCTCCTCTCGGTTCGCAATGAACGCTGCATCAGGCTACGCTACGGACCGCCATAAGTCAAGATGGACTGAAAAAGCGCCCTTGGGGGCGCTAGCGGTTGCTGTTCCGGATTCGGAACCGACCGACCTGCTTGAGCGGGGTGGCGCCGGCGCGGGTGTAGGTCACGGTGATGATGCCGGCCTTGTCGTCCACGGACACCACCATGCCGCCGTAACGTTCCACGACCGCGGCGGCCTCGTCGGCGGGCAGGTCCCAGTTGTCGGTGACCAGGTCGCGCGGCGGATCCGTCCACTGCTCGGCCGGATCCAGGACGTCCTGGCGCGGGTCAATGGGCGGGATGCAAGGGCACCCGCCGATGGCGGTGAGCAACAGGCAAGGAACCAACAGGTTGCGGAAGGTGTGCATGGCCTCTCCTCTCGGTTGATCACGCCGCAGGCCTGCAGCATGACCAACGACTATACCAATAAAGGGGCCGGCCGTCAAGACCGAGCCCCTTCTTTTAGGCTAAAACTCACTCTTTACCCGCCTGCCCGATATCCGGAATCCCCCTGCTGCGGTGTTTGCGAATGACCCGCAGCCGGGCCAGCTCGCGTTCGAGCGAGGCGACGGCCGCAGCCGAGGAAACGTCGGCAGCCTGGCGCTTTTCTTCCAAGAGTTTTTGAGCCCGCTCGCGAGCTTCTTCGACCTTCTTCAGATCGAGCTCTTCGGCCCGTTCGGCCGAGTCGGCCAGAATGATCACCCGGCTACCCGGCTGCACCTCCAAGAATCCGCCGGAAACGGCCAGGTAGGACTCCTGTCCGCCCTTATGCACGGTGATCATGCCGGGAGCAAGCTCCGAAACCAACGGGATATGCCCGGGCAGGACGGTGATTTCGCCGGCCCTGGTCGGAACCGTCAAACCGTCGGCCTCTTCCTTGAGGACGATGCGTTCGGGCGTGGTCAGTTCGAAACTGATCGAGGCCATGGTCTTATGCGGTCACCTCGTCGATGCCGCCTTTCATATAGAAGGCCTGCTCGGGCTTGTCGTCGTGCTTGCCTTCGAGGATCTCTTTGAAGCCGCGAACCGTATCTTGACGGCCGACGTACTTGCCGGTGACGCCGGTGAACGTTTCAGCGACGAAGAACGGCTGTGACAGGAACTTCTGGACCTTGCGGGCCCGCGACACCAATAACCGATCCTCTGGCGAAAGCTCTTCCATGCCGAGAATGGCGATGATGTCCTGAAGGTCCTTATAGCGCTGAAGGATGCGCTGGACGCCGCGGGCGACATCGTAGTGCTCCTGGCCGACGACGGCCGGTTCCAAAATCGCCGAGGTCGAGTCCAACGGGTCGACGGCCGGGTAGATGCCGAGCTCGGAGAGCGGACGCGAGAGCACCACGGTCGAGTCGAGGTGGCCGAAAGTCGTAGCCGGGGCCGGATCGGTCAGGTCGTCGGCCGGCACGTAGATCGCTTGCACGGAGGTGATGGAACCTTTCTTGGTGGAGGTGATCCGCTCTTGCAGTTCGCCCAGTTCCGTGGCCAGGTTGGGTTGATAGCCCACCGCCGACGGCATGCGGCCGAGCAGCGCGGACACTTCCGAACCGGCCTGCGTAAAGCGGAAGATGTTGTCAATAAAGAGCAACACGTCCGCGCCTTCCTCATCGCGGAAGTATTCCGCCACCGTCAAACCCGTCAGGCCGACGCGCAGGCGGGCGCCCGGCGGTTCCGTCATCTGCCCGTACACCAAGGCCGCTTTCGATTTCTTCCAGTCTTGGGGGTTAATGACGCCGGCTTCTTTCATCTCCAGCCAGAGGTCGTTGCCCTCGCGGGTCCGCTCGCCCACGCCGGCATAGACGGAGACGCCCCCGTGCTGCAGCGCGATGCGGTGGATCAGTTCCATGA
>JACQSM010000079.1 GCA_016205965.1 Candidatus Uhrbacteria bacterium | reverse complement strand
CGGCGTAGCTCAGTTGGTAGAGCAAGCGGCTGTTAACCGCTGGGTCGCAGGTTCGAGTCCTGCCGCCGGAGCCAATAAAAACAGGGGGTTAGGCCATTTTTACCTGACCCCCTGTTTCTGCGTTTCCAGCCGGGGCAACACTCGGGGCAACATCGTACATCGTTCGCAAACGACCGAAAATAACCACATCCGCGGGTTGCTCGTGAGTGCGACCAGGGGACCTTAGAAAACCCCCGGAAAATCCGTCGTTTTTCGGCCATTCCGCCTTATCGCTATCGGCGATTTTCGGATTGACGGCCGTATCGCTATTGGCGATAATCGGCCCGTGAAAACCGTCATCCACAAGGACGCCTTGAAGGCCCTGGCCCACATGCAGCCGAAGCGCGCGCGCCAAATCCGCGACGCTATCGCCGCCGTCGCCGCCAACCCCGGCGCGCCCGGCGTTGACCTCGTCCGGCTCCAGGGTTTCGACAACGCCTTCCGCGTCCGCGTCGGAGACTGGCGCGTGATCGTCCGCCGCGACGGCGACACGCTGTTCGTTACCCGCATCGCCCCACGCGGCGATGTCTACAAGAGGAAATGACCGATGACCCGCAACGCCACCCCCTACACCACCGACGAACTCGCGCGTCTGGTCGCGCGCGGTGCGAACGCCCGCCTCGACCGCCGCCGTACCGTCGCCACCTTGGCCGACTACCTTGCGCTGCTCGATCCCGGCGACGCCGCCGACCGCCGTTCCCTCGCCCTGGTCGACGACGCGCCCGACGCCTTCCTGCCGATCGAGCTCGCCGATCGCATCCTTGCCGGCGACAGCCCGGTGAAAATTTGGCGCCTCCACCGCGGTCTTACCCAGGCCGCGGTCGCCGACGCCGCCGACCTGTCGCAAAGCTACCTAGCCGAGATCGAAAGCCGCCGCAAGGACGGTTCCGTCGAAGCGCTGCGCGCGCTCGCCCGGGCGCTAAACGTCGACGCCGGCGACCTGGTCGGCTGACAGGCTGTCGCGTCTCAACCGAAGAGCACCGCCTCGATCCGCGGCCAGGCCGCGTCGGCCGACACTGGCAAATCCAGGTGCCGGCAGTGCTCTTCGGCGTGGCGGAGAAACAGCGACCGAATATCGCTCTCAACGTCGACGCCGACGGCGACGGGGTTCTTCACCGTGCAACGCCAACGCGCGGGCGATGTCGAGGCGCCAGCAATTCCGCCGCCACTCGCCCCCTATGTATGCTGTTTCCTGCGCCAGTATCCCCGCCGATCTCATCCGGGTAAGCGCGGTCCTGACCGCTGCCCTCGTGGTCAGTGCCGAACGGGCGATATCCGCCTGAGATATTTCGGCGATCAGACCGTCCCTATCGGACGCCTCGCCCACGCCCATCAGTATTAACTTTTCCTCGGCCGTCAGGTTCCGGATTAATTCCTCAAAAATGACGGAATAGTACGCTTTAGGGGTTGACATATATATTTAGCCATAGTATATTAACCTTATGCTGGACGTTAACTATTAGGAGGACATCATGGCATTAAGAAAGATTCCAGAAAGTCGGGAACTAGCCGCCAGGCGGCTACCGGATGGGCTACGTGATGAAACGTCGGCGTATCTCGCGAGTGGGCCGTTGAGTCCAGATGGCCGCTCAAATCTTGGGCGATTTGTGTCCTTCGCTTTGAGCGAAGCCACTGCCGGACGACCCATCGATACCGAGCAAGAGGCGCGTTGGAAGCAACTGGGGTTGCTTCCATGACTAGTCTTGTCGAGGTCTACCGGCGATGGCCGACCAACGCCGACTGCATCGCCCACCTGGAATCCGTCCGTTGGCCGGGCGGGCCTCTTTGCCCCTACTGCGGCGCTGATCGGGTCAGCCGCAACCGCGACGCGAAGCGGACGGCGACCGCCGAACGCTGGAAATGCCAACGCTGCCTGCGCTCGTTCAGCGTCACCGTCGGCACCATATTCCACCGCACCCACGTTGACCTTCAACGATGGTTTTTGCTGATCGCGCTGATGTTGAGTGCCCGCAAGGGCTTGAGCGCCATGCAGGCGGCGCGCGACCTGGATATGCGCCGTCCCACCGTCTGGTCGATGATGCACCGCGTTCGGCGGGCGATGAAGGATGACGGCCGTTTGTTGGCTGGCATCGTTGAAATGGACGAATCCTTTGTCGGCGGCAGGCGCCGCAAGGCCAACCGGCGCGACGACGACGAGCCGGGGCCGCGCGGCACGTCGGGCAAGACGCCGGTTGTCGGCGCGGTCGAACGCGGCGGCCGCGTCAAGGCCAAGGCAGTCAAGCGCGGGGAAATCTCCGCCGACGATCTGCGGCGCTTCGTCGCCGCAACCATCGACTGCCCGCGCGCCGTGCTGACCACCGACGAGTATGCCGGGTACAACGGCCTCAACGCCATTGTTGCCCATCGTCGGATCAACCATTCCGTCGCTTACGTCGAGCGCGATCTTTTCAGCGGCCAATTCGGGCCGGTCCACACCAACACCATCGAAGGTGTCTGGGCGATCTTGAAGCGCGCGATCTTCGGCCAGTTTCATCATGTCAGCCCGAAATACCTACCGCTCTACCTCAACGAGATCGTCTACCGTTACAACGCGCGGCGGCATGATGATGGGTTCAATGTGGCGCTGTATCTCGCGGTCAATCCTTAGGGCGATGCGGCTTCGTTCTTCGTCTGCCCAATCGGGGTGCCGACAGCCACGATAGAACGGCCGACGGCAGCCGCCGATGCAGCCGCAAGGTTCTGGTGCAAGCCGGATCATAGCTTTGCTTTCGGCACCGGGTTGAAGTCCACATAGAAGTCGCCACCGACCTCGAATTGAGTGAGCGCCGCCGGGTTGTCGATCAAAAATTCAGCGTGACCGGTAGGCGTGCACTTCTGGAACCGTTGGTCCTCGGGGATGTTGTCGTCGTAGCGGGTGTCAAATTTGAGAGTTTTGGCGCTACCTTCGTACGTAGTGATTGACGACAGATGCAATTTCGCTCGAACGGTCATTTTCTTACTCCATTATCTAGTGGTTAACCCCAAAAGCGTACAGGTCCGAAAAATGATACCGCTCAACTTTCCGCTCATTCTTCACCTGCCAGCTGTTGTAAATCCCCCATGATGGCCGCCGTCAGGGTCCGCTCGCCGGCTATCCATTCCCCGCGCATGTCCTCGCCACAGCGCGCCTGGCCATCTTCGATCTCGACCTCGCGCGCGATCCGCAACTTGGCAAGCACGCCGGCGACCGTGCGTGCCGGCCGCGCGAACACCGCCCGAGCTGCGGCGACGGCACGCCTGTAAGACTCGGCCGCGCGGTCGACTAGGTGGTCAACGCCATGAGCGTCCATGACGGCGACGCCGGCGTCGCCGCCCGCCGCAGCGGCTTCGCCCTGGCGGCCGGACATCGCCGCCGCCTGGCGCTCGCTAGACAATGCCAGCGCGTGAAGCCGCGACGACGCCTCGATCTCGCGCCAGAACACCGTCGACCACGCCAGCATCTCGACGTCGCCGGTATCGGCCGGCGGCGGCGTATCCGCGTCGGCGGCGACGGGCGACAACCCCGCCAAAACCTCCGGCGACACCGCCAGCAGCCCGAGCCGGTGCGCGTCCCGCAGCGCCGACTTCGCGAGGCGCGCCGCTGGCCTGGTGCCGTCGTCGGCGACCGCCTCGGCGCCGGCCGCGTCCGGGCGCACTGCCATCGCGAATTTTTCGATCACCTCGCGCGCGCACGCCGCCGGCGTCGCCGCCGCCCGCACCTCGAGTCGCGCTAGGT
>JACQSM010000011.1 GCA_016205965.1 Candidatus Uhrbacteria bacterium | reverse complement strand
TTCGTCACCGTCGCCATCGTCTACTCGCTGTTCTCGGCGCTCGTCGGCTACTACACCGGCGACAAGGTCGCCCTGTTCTCCTCCGGCGCCCGGGCCGTGACCGCGCAGGAAGCTCCGCAGCTGGTCCGCATGGTCGAGAACCTGTGCATCACCGTCGGCATGCCGATGCCGAAGATCCACGTCATCGACGACTCGTCGATCAACGCCTTCGCCACCGGCCGCGACCCAGAACACGCCTCGATCGCCGTCACCACAGGGGCGATGCAAAAACTCGAGAACGAGGAACTCGAAGGCGTTCTGGCCCACGAACTCTCGCACGTCCGCAACTACGACATCCGCGTCATGACCGTCGTCATCGTCCTGGTCGGCATCGTCAGCATCATGGCCGACATGATCTTCCGCGTCTCGCTGCGCGGCGGCCGGCGCCGCGACAACGATGCCTCCGGCCCGCTGCTGCTCTTCGGCCTGGCGCTGATGATCTTCGCCCCGCTCGTGGCCGAACTGATCAAACTGGCCGTCTCCCGCAAGCGCGAATTCCTGGCCGACGCCTCCGGCGCGCTCATCACCCGCTTCCCCGAAGGTCTGGCCCGGGCCCTCGAAAAAATCGAGCGCGACGGCGGGCGCCTGCAGCGGGCCTCGGCCGCCACCGCCCACCTCTACATAGCCAATCCTTTCCGCGCCGGCGCCTTCACCGCCCTGTTCTCGACCCACCCGCCGGTCAAAGACCGCATCGAGGCCCTTCGGAAAATGGCGTCATTGCCATCATAAAGGGTATACTAAAAGATGGAGGGCGGCCTTCAGGCCGCCTATCGGACCCGAGGTCCGATCCGGCCAAGAAGTTTTTAAGCTCGTGCTCATCGGGCGGCCTAAAGGCCGCCCTCCATCAGCGCATTATGTCCACAGACATTCTCGACAAGTTCACCACCCACCTCAAGAACGTGCTGGCGAAAGCGTACTCGCTCGCGGTCGAGACCGAATCGACGCTCATCAACCCCGAACACCTGCTGTTGTCGCTACTGCTCCAAAAAGGCAGCATCGGCGGCGAGATTTTGCACAAAGCCAACGTCAGCGCCGAAGAACTCCGGCGCATGCTGCGCGCCGGCGCGGCCGACCCGGCGGCCGTGAACTCGCAAGCCGTACCCAAGCTCTCGCCGGACGCCAAGCGCGCCATCGAGAAGGCCGTGCTGACCGCCAACATCCACGAACACAAATACATCGGCACCGAGCACCTCTTGGCCGGCCTGCTGCAGATCGACTCCATGTCGGTCGAGCTTCTGCTCGCCGAACAGAACATCGATATCGCCCAGCTGAAAGAACAGGTCAACGTCGTCCTCAAGAGCACCTCGAAGTTCCCCGACATCACCGAAACCTTCGAGGTCGGCCAGGCTCCGGCGGCCAAGACCAAAGACAAGGACGACGCCAAAACCGAGGCCAAAAAAGCCAAGATGCCGGCCAAAGCGAAAACCCCGGCCCTCGACTTTTTTTCGACGGAACTCACCAACCCCAAGCTCCAGGAAAAGATCGACCCGGTCATCGGCCGCGATAAAGAAATCGAACGGGTCATACATGTGCTCTGCCGCCGGACCAAAAACCATCCGGTACTCTTGGGCGAGCCCGGCGTCGGCAAGACCGCCATCGTCGAAGGCCTGGCCAAGAAGATCCTCAAGGGTGAAGTCCCGCCGGTCTTGCAGGGCAAGCGCCTGCTGTCGCTCGATCTCGGCCTGATCATCGCCGGCACGATTTATCGCGGCGAATTCGAAGGCCGCCTCAAACAGATCATCGACGAGGTCAAGAACAATCCCGAGATCATCCTGTTCGTCGACGAGCTGCACAACATCATGGGCGCCGGCTCCACCTCCGGCTCGCTCGACGCCGCCAATATTTTAAAACCCGCCCTGGCCCGCGGCGACATGCACTGCATCGGCGCCACCACCCTGGCCGAATTCAAAAAGCACATCGAGAGCGACGGCGCCCTCGAACGCCGCTTCCAGCCGGTCATGGTCAACGAACCGGCGCCGGAGATCGCCGTCCAGATCCTCAAGGGACTCAAGGACAACTACGAGGAATATCACGGCGTCACCATCACCGACGAAGCCATCGAGGCGGCGGTCCAATTTTCGAGCCGCTACATCACCGACCGCTTCCTGCCCGACAAAGCCATCGACCTGATCGACGAGGCCGCCTCGTGCGTCAAAGTCGCCGCGCCGGAAGAAAAAGACGGTCAGAAATCCAAGGAGCTCGAGGACGAGCTCGACAAGGTTCGCAAGAAGAAGCAGAAAGCCGTCGTCAACGAGGGCTTCATCGAAGCGCTCGAACTCAAGTCGCGTGAGAAGGAGCTCGAACGCGAAATGGCCGCCCTCAAAAAAACCGAGGCCAAGAAGGTCAAAGGGCCGATCGGCGTCATCGGACGCAAGGACATCGCGGCCGTTATTTCGCGCTCGACCGGCATCCCCCTCACCGACCTGGTGATGGAAGAAAAGGAGCGCCTGCTCAACCTCGAAAGCCACCTGGCCAAACGGATCGTCGGCCAGCCCGAAGCGGTCAGTTCGGTCGCCGAGCTGGTGCGCCGGGCCAAGGCCGGCATCGCCAATCCCAACCGGCCGCTGGCATCGTTCCTGTTCCTCGGCCCCTCGGGCGTCGGCAAGACCGAACTGGCCAAAGTGCTGGCCGAGCAGATCTTCCAGGACAAGGACGCCATGGTCCGGATCGACATGTCCGAGTTCGCCGAAGGCTTCAACATTTCCAAACTCATCGGCGCTCCGGCCGGCTACGTCGGTTACAAGGAGACGACCAAGCTGACCGACGTCATCAAGCGCAAGCCGCACGCGGTCGTGCTGTTCGACGAAATCGAAAAGGCGCACGGCGAGGTTCATAACCTGCTGCTGCAGCTCTTGGAGGACGGCCACATCACCGACGCCACCGGCCGCAAGATCAATTTCAAGAACTCCATCGTCGTCATGACCTCGAACGTCGGCGCCAGCCTGCTGCGCGAGAACACCGTCGGCTTCAGCACCAAGGCCGCCGGCGAAGTCAGCGCCGAAGACGTGGCCGAGACCAAGTCCCAGGTCATGAAAGAGCTCGAAAACGCCTTCCGGCCCGAGTTCATCAACCGCATCGACAAGGTGGTGGTCTTCCGCCCCTTGGGAAAGACCGACCTCGAAGCGATCGTCAAACTCCAGCTGGACGAACTCAACACCAGGCTCGGCAAGGAGTACGGCGTTTCGCTGGCCGTCAAACCGCAAGCCATGACTCTGATCGCCGAAAAGAGCTGGAACCCGCTCTATGGCGCCCGCGGCGTGCGCCGCCAGATTCAGGACTTCGTCGAGAACCCGCTGGCCGCCGGCCTCCTGGCCGACGCCTACAAACCCGGCGCGGTCGTGACCGTCGGCGTCAAAGACGACGCCATCACGCTCGAAAAGCAGCGGGCCAAAGTGAAGGTCTAAGATATGGACCAAGAAAGGGACTGGAAGTCCAAACTCGATCGCGACCGCGACTCGCTCCGGGCGCTCGAACCAGGGCTTCCTTTTCCCGGTCCGGGCGCGGCTCCGGGAGAAGCGGCCGAAAGCCAACAGCAGCCGGCGCAGGCCCAGGCGGCGGCAGCGGCAAAAATTCTGGCCGAAGATCTCATCAAAAAATGGCTCATTGCCGCCGCTCTGGCGATAGCCCCTTGGATCATCGGCGGTATTCTGATCGTTTTTTTCATCGCCGTCATCTTGGTCGCGACCTTGAAAACCGCGTGTAAGGGCTGGGTGACGGGTCTTACGATTTCAGCGACTACGAGCATCGACTGTTCGAAGTGGAAGTAATTTTAGGCCGTGCCGACCGGCTGAAACTGGGGTATACTAGTAGGTGCCTGACCCCAAAGGGGCAGGTGAGCCTCGTGTCTTCCGGACATCCCCTATGAATTTCCGCAAAATCCTGATTTTTATCCTGCTCCTCGCTGTTGCCGGCGGCATCGGCTTTGCCCTCTACAGCCTTTTTTTCGCTCCGGCCGCGCCGACGGAAGTGGTCAACGCCCCGGTGACGAACGCGCCCCCGACGACCGGACTGCCCGAAGCCGGCGTCGGCGCGCCGCCGACCGGCGTCCCGGCCAGGCCGGGCGCTCCCCTGCCCGGAGTTTCCGCCGTCGCCCGTGGCGGCCTGACCCAAGTCACGCCGGTCGCGCCCGTGCCGACGACCGGCGCTTCGGTTTCCGCCTCCGGCGCCCTCAACTACTACAACCGGGCCGACGGCAAATTCTACCGGGTCCGTCCCGACGGCACCGTCCAGTCGCTCTCCAACAAGGCTTTCTTCAACGTCGATAAGGCGACCTTCGATGGCGGCGGCGGCAAGGCCATCCTGGAATATCCGGACGGCTCAAACATCCTTTACGATTTCAATTCGAACACCCAGGTGACCCTGCCCAAGCACTGGGAGGATTTCAATTTTTCGGAGCGAGGCGACAAGATCGCCGCCAAAACCATGGGCGTCGATCCGGCCAGCCGATTCCTGGTCATTTCCAATCCCGACGGTTCCGGCGCCCGCGCCGTCCAGGAGCTCGGCGAAAATGCCGACAAGGTCAAAGTCTCATGGTCGCCCAACAACCAGGTCGTGGGCATGGCCGTAACAGGCGATTCCTTCGGCGTCGACCGCAAGGAAGTATTTTTCATCGGCGCCAACGGCGAAAATTACAAATCGATGATCGTCGAGGGCCTCGATTTCCGCCCCGAGTGGAACCCGAGCGGCGACCGCCTGCTCTACAGCGTCGCCGGCTCGCTCTCCGACTACAAACCAGGACTCTGGATCGTCGACGCCCAAGGCGATGACATCGGCCGCAACCGCCGGAGCCTCAACGTCAACACCTGGGCTGACAAGTGCGCCTTCCACGACGACAACTCGCTGTACTGCGCCGTCCCCCAGGAACTGACCGAGGGCGCCGGCCTGCAACCGGCGGTCGCCGATGGCACGGCCGACGACATCTACCGCATCGATCTGTCGACCGGCCTGCAAACCAAAATCGCCGTGCCCGAAGGCTCGCATACCGTCGATTCCATGATGGTCTCGCCCGACGGCGGCTCGCTGTTCTTCACCGACAAGGGCAGCGGCATCATCAATAAGGTGATGTTGAAATAAAGGTCAGGAGGGCGGCCTTTAGGCCGCCTATCGGCCCAAAGGGCCGATTCTGCCAGGCGGGCTGAAGCCCGCCCCCCTTACAGATATGCGCTCCCAGGTTTTTCTCGGCGCCACCGTCATCGTCGGAACTTTGTTGCTGATCCTCTACGGCATCTCGTCGTTGTCGTCGATTGAACCGCCGACGAACGTCAATCAGGCCGAGCAACAGCTGACAGCGCTCGATCATCCGACCTTCAGCTTCGGCAATCCGGTGCGCGGGCCGGTCGAGGCGCCGTTCACGATTTTCGAATTCGGCGACTACGGCTGCGCCCCTTGCGCCGACATCGAACCGGCCGTGGCCCAGGCGCTCAAGGATTTTCCCGGGAAGGTGCGCATCGTCTGGAAAGACATGCCCAACGCCCAGCTGCATCCGGAGGCCTCGGCCGCGGCCCAGGCGGCCCGTTGCGCCCAGCAACAAGGGGCGTTCTGGGAGGCTCACGACCTTCTGCTGGCAAATCAAGAAAAGCTCGGTCCGACGACCTACGAAGCCATCGCCGCCGAACTCAAGCTGGATTCGGCCGAATTCAAGGCTTGCCTCGAGCAGGAAACGACCAAGCCGATCGTCGAACGCGACCTCGAGGAGGCGATCCGCTTGAACATCGATGCCACGCCGTTCCTGTTCGTTGGTACGCGGCGCGTTTCCGGCATCGTTTCGCCGGAACAGCTCAATGATCTGATCGAGCAGGAGATGAAACCCGCCGCCGGCGGTTAAGCCCTGATGGTGGTATGCGCAAACTCCGCACATATCGACGCGCCGCCCTGGCCGGAACCGCCCTGCTGATGCTGTTGTCGATGGCGCCGATGCCGGTGGTCGGCCTCGTCGACGGACTGGAACAACAGACTCCGGAAGAGCAACGCGCACTACAGACTGAAAATGCCAAGCGGCTTTTTGCCGGTGACGAATGCGGCGCGCTCGCCGAAGGAGCGTCTTGCGCCGAGATCAACGATAGGACCAAAGGAAAATACAGTTGCCAAAAACAAACGAACGGCAAGATCATCTGCTCTCCGAAATTCGCCACCCAGGGCGCGGCGCCGGAGGCCGAAAAACTTCCAAACCCCGTCAAACCAGAGCTCTCGATACCGATTCCGACGATCAAATTCAGCGACATTCAAATTACCTCACAGGGTGAAAAGAGGACCATCGACATTCCTTGGATAGGCGATTACATCGCCGGCGTTTATCGTTATGCCGTCTCGGTCGCCGGCGTCATCGCCGCCGTCATCATGATGATCGGCGGTTTCCAATATCTGACGGCTGGCGGCGATGCCGGCCGGGTGACGCAGGGCAAGGAGCGCATCCAAAACGCGCTGATCGGGCTTTTTCTGTCGCTCGGCGTGTATATCATTCTAAATGCCATCAATCCTGACCTGGTGACTTTCAAAGGGCTGCAGATTCAGGTCATCAAAAGACGCGAATTTATCATTGACGGCGATGAAGGCGTAGAAAGCGGCGGAGAGGCTGCCAGCTGCGACGAGGCTGTCACAAAGGCTAAGGCCGAAGGAAAATGTCCACTGCCCGACGGCCAAAAATTCAAGTCGCCGACCGGCGGAAAATTCGCCTGCAATTATCACTTCAAAGATGCGAACTACAATTACAAAGATATCAAGAATCTTGACTTCCCAGCCGGTTGGGGGCAAGAAATAAAAGCGCCTTTCGCCGGCACCGTCACTTATGTAAAGCATACGGACAGCCTGTGCGGCAATGAAATCAAGCTGGCAGCAAAGGGCGGTGGCGACATCTCCATTTGTCACGTCAAAGACTTTACCGATGCCTCGGGTAACTACATCCAATCGGGATCACCGGTTATCCAAGGCGCGATAATAGGACACCTCGGCGGTAACTGCTGCGAAGGCGAGAAACCGCCGGAAGACTGGAGAAGCTCCAAAAACGGTTGGTGCAAAAAACCCGGACCGAAATGCACCGATCCGACCAGAAAAGAAGAGTGCAGCTGCCAGCCATGGCAGCAGTCGGGCAACACCTCCGGTCCGCACGTCCACGTCACCTACCGCTTCAAAGGGACTTCTCCGCTCATCTGTCTGGAATAAAATAACTTCATGCCCGCCAAGACCCTCGCCGTCTACGTCTGCGCCAATTGCGACGCCCAGAGCCCGAAGTGGGCCGGCCAATGCCTCGAGTGCGGCGGCTGGGGTACGGTCGCATTGCGGACCGCCACGGCGGCCGAAACCCGGCAGCGGCCGCCGGTCGCGCCCTCGCCGGTGACTTCTTTCGGCGATATCAAAACTTTCGACCTGCGCCGCCTTTCGACCGGCCTGGGCGAACTCGACCGCGTTCTCGGCGGCGGCTTGGTTCCCGGATCGGTCACCTTGCTAGGCGGCGAGCCCGGCGTCGGCAAATCGACCTTGGCCATGATGGTGGCCGCGGCCATGGGCCGAAACGGCAAGCCGGTGCTTTATGTTTCCGGCGAAGAATCGGCCTCGCAGGTGAAGATGCGCGCCGTCCGCCTGGGCGCGGCCGCCGCGAGGGGCGTGCAGTCAGATACCAGATCATTGAACGCCCCGGTGTCCCCGGGGACGGTTTCGTCCCCGGGGGACGGCCTCCATTTTTTGGGCGAAACCGACGTCGATCACGTGGTAGCGACTTTGGAACACGAAAAACCGGCGCTGGCCATCATTGATTCGATACAGACGCTGATCGCCGCCGACATCCCGGCCGAAGCCGGCGCCGTCAGCCAGGTGCGCGGCGCCGCCGCCCGCTTGGTCGCCCATGCCAAAGAGCATAACACTCCCCTGCTCTTGATCGGCCACGTCACCAAGGACGGCCACCTGGCCGGCCCGAAGACGCTCGAACACCTGGTCGATACGGTATTGTCGTTCGAAGGCGAACGCAGCCATCCGCTGCGGGCCCTGCGCTCTCTCAAGAACCGCTTCGGCTCGACCGACGAGACCGGGATATTCGCCATGTCGGAAACCGGGCTCGAAGAGATCCGCAATCCGTCGGCGTATCTCTTGGACGAGCGCCGGCCCGGCGTCTCCGGTTCGGCGGTTTCGTGCATCATCGAGGGCTCGCGACCGCTCTTGGTCGAGATGCAGGCATTGGTACAGAAAACGTCCTTCGGGTATCCGGTGCGTCGGGCTACGGGCTTCGACAACGCCCGTCTGGAAATGCTCATCGCGGTTTTGGGCCGCCGAGCCAACATCGACCTCGGACAGCACGACGTCTACGTGAATGTCGTCGGCGGTCTGAAAGTGCGTGAACCGGCGGCCGACCTGGCCGTCATCGTCGGCCTGGCCTCGGCCTTCCGCAATGCGCCGCTGCCCGACCGCATGGCCGTCTGGGGCGAGATCGGCCTGGGCG
>JACQSM010000072.1 GCA_016205965.1 Candidatus Uhrbacteria bacterium | reverse complement strand
GCATCGGCCAGTTCGTCGACCAATGGAAGATCCGCAACACCCTCTTCAGCCCGAACCCGAAGGCTTTGGAAAAGAAAGAAATAAAATGATGTCTCCTGCCGCCACAATCTTGCGCCGAGTCGCCGCCGGCATCATCGTCGTCATGACGATCGTTTCGATGTTGGTCGTCGATGTGGCCTCGGCCGCGGTCACGCCGACCGACAAGTTCGTGCGCACGGCCAACCAGTATCTGAAAGCCGGCACCGCCATTACTGCAGCCGACTATCCGGCCCTGGCCAAGTACGACCTGGTGGTCTTTCCGGCCGAGGCCCAAAATTTCAATCGCGGCATGTTCGCCGAGCTGCGCCGACTGAACTCCGACATCGTCATCCTGGCCTACGTGCCGACCAAGTCTTTCAACGACGAGTATTGGACCGACGATCTGCATCGCAAGCTGCTGCGCCGGATCGAGGATTCTTTCTGGCTGACGGACAGCGGCGGCGTTACCTTGTCCGTCTGGCCCGGCACCCGGACGATCAACGCGGTCACGCCCTGGCAGTCGATTCTGCCGACGTACGTAAAAGAAGACGTCATGTCGAGCGGCGTCTGGGACGGCATTTTCTACGACGAGTTTTCGACGACGATTTCGTGGCTGAACGGCGGCGACATCGATCTGCAGCGCGACGGCGTCCGCGACGACGCCCGCCTGGCCGATGTCGCCTGGAAGCGCTCAATGATCACCATGCTCAAGCGGACGCGCGAACTCCTGGGTCCGGCCGCGGTCATCATCACCAACGGCGACTCCGATCCCGACGTGCAGCCGTTCGTGAACGGCCGGATGTTCGAGTCCTTCCCTACTCCTTGGGAAGGCCGCGGCACTTGGACCGATTCGATGCGCAGCTACCTGCGGGTGCAGTCGCAGGTCGGCTTCACGCCGGTGAGCGTGGTCAATTCCAATACCCGCGACACCGGTGACCGATCCGATTACAGGCGCATGCGCTTCGGCCTGGCCTCGACCTTGATGGGCGACGGCTACTTCAGCTTCGACTTCGGCGAGACCGACCACGGCCAACTGTGGAGCTACGACGAGCAGGATGCCCGGCTGGGCCGGCCTTTGGGCGGACCGGTCAACGTTCTGGCGCCCCAGATCAAAGATATGCGGGCCGGCGTTTGGCGCCGCGATTTCGAGCGGGGCGTGGCTTTGGTGAACTCGACCAAGGAGACGCGGACGGTGGTTTTGGGGCAAGACCTCGAGCGGTTGCACGGAACGCAGGATGCCCTGGTGAATAACGGCGCCATCAGCGACAGTGTGGTTTTGGGGCCCGAGGACGGCATCATTCTAATGAAGACGGTGGCCCGGCTGCGCGGTACGGCTTTTCCGAACGGCGCTTTCGCCCGCGTCTTCGACGCCCGCGGGGTGCGGACGCGAAACGGCTTCTTCGCCTATGAATCTCCTATCGACGGCGCGGCCAAGGTTTTGATCGCTGATCTGGATGGAGACGGGGTCGAGGAGCGCGTGGTCGGCGGGCGTAGCGCGGTGACGGTATATAAGGAAGGGCGTTTGACGGCCACGTTTGAGCCTTACGGTTCAAAGTACGCCTTTGGCGTCGAGGTTGCGGTCGGCGACTTCGACGGCGACGGTCGGGCCGAGATCGTGACCGGTACGGGCGCTGGCGCCGGGCCGCAGGTGCGCGTCTGGTCGATGGACGGGCGTCCTCTGGGCCCGGGGTTCATGGCTTTTGATCCTGGGTTCCGTGGCGGAGTGCGCGTTGCCGTGGGCGATATTTATGGGACTGGCCGACCGGTCATCATCGTGGCGGCCGGACCGGGCGGCGGTCCGCACGTGCGGATTTTTAATCGCGGCGGCAAACTGTTGAATTCAGGCTTCTACGCCTATGCTGCCGGTTTTAAGGGCGGCGTCCATGTGGCCGTCGGAGACCTGGACGGCGATGGCCGCGACGAAATCGTGACCGGGCCGGGCGCCGGCGGCGGGCCGCAGGTGCGCGTTTGGACGTCCGCCGGACGCGCCAAAGCCTCGTTCTTCGCGTATGATGAGAAGAATCGCAACGGTGTCGACGTGGCCCTGGGCGACCTCGACGGCGACGGGCGGCTCGAAATCGCGGCCCTGTCGACCGAACTGTTTAAACTGGGACGCTGATATTTGATGACTTTCGTATGACCGCCGCGAAACCAGAAAAGAAGCCGCAAAGAAATCCCCTGCTGTTGCTGTGCGACCCGGTGACCAAGGCCTGCGTGCCGGCGTTGCGCGAGCATTGGGAAAAGAAATACCGCAAGCCGCATTTGGGATTGGCCGGCTGGGCTTTGGCCTTCGACCTCTTTTTGGTCGTAATCTTGGGCTCGTTGGTGGTTTTTTGGATTTTTTCCGCGGATTTTTTGCCGGTTGCGGCGCCGGGCGGCGTTGAAGTTCTGGTCGAGGCGCCTCTCGGGGCGGCCAGCGGCGACGAGGTTGCTTTGACCATTCCTTTTGCGAATCATCTGGCGGTGACGGCGGCCGATGCCGAGCTGCGAGTGACGCTGCCGACCGATGCCGTGGTGACGAGCGTGGCGCCGGCCGGAGCCGAAGATGGCCGGACGGTCCGCTTTGCTTTGGGCGATCTGGCTCCGGGCGCGGCCGGAACGGCGACGGTGCACGCGCTCTTGTACGGCGGCCTGGGGCAGACCGAGACTATTCTTGGGCAGCTCACTTTTTGGGAGGCGGGCAAGACTTCGCCGACCACGCAGACCAGCCGGGCCGAGGTGGTGATCGAAGGCGGCGCGGATGAGGCCAATGCGGCCACGGGCCTGACGGTTTCCGTTGATGTGACCCAGCCGCTGGGTGCCGAGGCGCTGGCGCCGGGACAGACGGTTGCTTTCGCGGTGCGATATCAGCATCGCGGCACGCGGCCGTTGTACGGCTTGCGCCTGCGGTTACAGGCGCCCGATTCTTTGATCGAGGCGGTTTCGCCTGCCGAGTTGACGTGGGATAAGGCTTCGACGGCCGAATTGGCCGAGGTGCAGCCGGGTTCTTCAGGCGAAGTTACCGGTTCTTTCGTGGTGCGGTCCGGGCTGCGGCCGGCTGATTTGGTTGCTGCCGGCGGCTCTAGTTTGGTTCTGAAGGCCCAGGCGGATTATTTTTACGGCAACGACCGGGCGCGGCTGCTACGGACCTCTTCTCGGCCGCTGACCATTCCTTTGAAAACCATCCTCGGCGTCGAGGCGGCGGCGTTCTACTTCAGTCCGGACGGCGACCAGCTGGGCCGCGGTCCCCTGCCGCCGCGCGCCGGTCAGACGACGAAATATTGGATCTTCCTGCACGTAACGAATTCCCTTTCGCTGGTGACCGGCGCCCTGCTCGAGGCTTCGCTGCCCGAGGGCGTCGAGTGGACCGGACGGGTCAGCGTATCGGCCGGACAAACCCTGGATTATCTGCCGATGTCGCGCGGCTTGCGCTGGCAGATCGGCATGGTGCCGGCTTTTTCAAACGGCGACGGTTCGCGGATCGGGGCTTCGTTCGAAGTCGCCTTGACTCCTGGGTTGAAAGAAGTCGGCTCGGTGCCGACGTTGATCTCCGGTATTCGAGCCAGCGGCTTCGATGCTTCTTCGGCCGCGACTGTGCATGCGACGGCGGCCGACGTGACGACGGACCTGCAGCTCGATGTGCTTGCTTCGGGCAGGGGGAAGGTCTTGCGATAAGACGCTCTATTCTTGGAAATTCGTTATACTTTTTTCGTATTATCTTCAAAAAACTTTTTTATTTTTACGAGATTCTTTTCATACCCTTCTTGATCTTTAGCAACCTTCCTGGCG
>JACQSM010000070.1 GCA_016205965.1 Candidatus Uhrbacteria bacterium | reverse complement strand
GTCGCCGGCCGCGATCCTGGTGATGCCGGGGTGCGTAGGCGCGGGCCATATCTTCTTCATCGACCGCTGATGCCGAAATCGAAGAGCTGCCCGGAGCCGCGCGGATTGGTGCCGGCATCGACCTCGGCGCCGTCGCCGATGCCGTCGCCGTCGGTGTCGGGATTGTCGGCGTCGGTCTGATAGAAGTATTCGAGGGCGTCGGGCAGCTTGTCGTTGTCACGGTCGGCTTCGGCGACGCTGCCTCCAGGCACGCCGACCTGCAGACCCGAGACCTTGGCCGCGGCGCCGTGCTGGGCGGTACCGGCGCCGGCCAACTGCAAATGCTTCGTGAGGCCCGGCAGGAGCGAAGCGATGACGCGGTCGATGTCGTCGGCCTGGGCGTCCGGCGGATTGATGACCATCGGACGGTTGAATTCGCCCAGGCTGGCGGCCAAAGTCAGAGTGCCGCGCCGGCCGCCGTCGTCGTAACGGAAACGCAGGCGCAGGCGATACAGGAAGTAATCGCTGCGGCCGATCCAGATTTCACCGTCGTCGGCGCTGATGTCGGCGAAGAAGGCGTCGATCTGCCGGCGCTCGCGGTCATCGAGTTCGCGGTCCAGGCGCAGCTCTTCCGAACGGATGACGAAATCCTTGATGAACAATATCTCGGGCGCGACCTGATAGTGCAAAACGGCGACGCCGCCGATCTTTTCGTTCTTGAGCTTCGCCCGGACGGTGAAGAACGGCGTCGAGCGCAGATACTCGAGCGTTTTGTTTTCAGCCGCGGCGTCCGGGGGGGCGCCTTTGCCGCCGATCACCGGCAGCGGAATCTTGGCCCGGATCGCCTCTGGGTCATAGGTCAGCCAGCGGTCGGCCAAGCGATCGAGCGGAAAATTGCCGAGCATGGCCGGCAGTTTCGAAAAACGCAGGAAGCGGGCCGAGCCGACACGAACGGTCCGGCCCTGGTAGCGATCGCTCTCGCCGAGGAACAGTGAAAAGTCGGTGGCCAGGCGCGGTTCTTTGGCGTTGCGATTGTCGATCTTGGTCAGGGTCGCCGATTCGGCCGTCTCGCGCCGATGGCCGGTGACCGTCTGGCCGTTTTTTTCGTCGACTTCGCCCTGATACGTGAGTTCGGCGTCGATGGCCATGGTCTTGGCCCGGGCCGTGCGCCACTGGGCGATCCTGATGATTTCGCCCGACTGGGGCAGCAGCAATACGACCAAGCCGGCCATGAGCATGGCGACGATCGAAGCCAGGGCGATAATAATGACGGCCGGGTTGGCGAACCAGCGTTTCATGGCTCCAGTGTAGCATTCCGGGCGGCTAACGCGGAGGGCTCGCCGGAGCGAGGAGAGCGGCCGAATTTTTTATCACCGGGAGAAGGAGTTCACGCGGGGTTTTGGCGGAAGCCGGGGCTTTGGCTTCGACCGCGTCCTTGGGCTGTCGGAAGTCGATCAGCACGGTGACAGCCGACGGCCAATCTTGCGGCGCCGGAACGACGGTGACGCCGAAACGGCGGAGTTTGCCTTCATTACGGTCGATCCAGATTTCGCCGCGGACGGCTTGGGCGCGGAGCAGCGCCTGCTTGAACGCATCTTGCCCCTGTTCGTTCATCATCAAGCCGGCCTGCGCGGCCAGGACGTCGGCGATCGCCTGCGCCAAGGCGCTGCGATTGATCTCGACGTCATAGCGACGAGTCGGGATGCCGCCGATGTTCTCGCCGGTGAGTTTGCCCTTGACGCTGAAGAGTTCGCCGCCGGTCATGATCGTGATGAGCGAGCGCCACACGGCCGGGATCGCTTTCTTGTCGCCGAAAGTTTTTTCAAGGCCGACGAACGTCCGGACTTCGGCCGGATCGTCGGTCATCCAGGCGTCGCTCAACGCATCGACCTGGAGGCCGACCTTCTTGAGCAATCCGAGACGCGAGAGTTTGAAGAACCTGCCGCCGTCGGCCGTCAGCATCCAATCGATCTTGGGCAGGATGGCCTCCGGAAAAAACGGCGCCGCGGCAACGGTGAGTTTGCCGACCGCGACCGGACGGTCGGACGGATCGGCGTCGACCTGGCCGCGCACGGTCACGGGCACCGACGCCACGCCGAAACGGTCGGCGAAATTTTTCGGCACCGGCGCCCAGGTATCGATGGAGTAATCGACGGCGAAGATCCGCTGCTCGGCCAGCGCCGCCAGCGCTTTCGCCGCCGCCTCCTGCGGATTGTCGCTGACGGCGGTGCGGACGATGAGGGCCGTAACCCCGGCCATGACGGCGAAAACCGCGCTCAAAAAAAGTTTCATCATACCTCGGGCAGATATTTTTTTCCGCGCAGCTGCTGCGGCAAAAACTCCTGGCGGGCCGCTTCGGGCGCGTCCGGCGGATAGACGTAGCCTTTGCCGTAGTCGAGATCCTTCATGAGTTTGGTCGGAGCGTTGCGGATGTGCAGCGGCACGGGGAGCGTCGGCGCCCGGCGGATGTCCTCTTGCACCCGGCCGTAGGCGGCGTAGAGGGCGTTCGACTTCGGCGCCTTAGCCAAGTAAACGGCAGCCTGGGCCAGGCAGACGTTGCACTCGGGCATGCCGAGCTGATGCGCCGCTTCGAATGCAGCGGTCGCCTGGACCAGCGCCATCGGATCGGCCAAGCCGACATCTTCGGATGCGAATCGCACCAGCCGCCGCGCCACGTAAAGCGGGTCCTCCCCCGCCTCGAGCATGCGGCCGAGCCAATAGAGGGCGGCATCGGGATCGGAACCGCGCATGCTCTTGTGAAGCGCCGATATTATATTGTAGTGCTCCTCTCTGTTCTTATCGTAATACAAATGGGCGCGGGCCGCAGCTTTTGAGGCGTCGTCGCGGCTGACGCGAACCGGTTCGCCTTTTTTCGCGCGCTGGCGGGCCAGTGAAATCGCCAGGTCGAGGGCATTGAGCGCCACCCGGGCGTCGCCGGCGGCGGCTTCAGCGACGGCGCCGAGGACGCCGTCTTCGAGCTGCGCCCGCAGCGCGCCGAAACCGCGCTCGCGGTCGACGAGAGCGCGTTCGAGCAATGCCTCGATGTCGGCGGCATCGAGATGGGTCAGCACGAAAACGCGGGTCCGCGAGAGCAGAGCGGCGTTGACCTCGAACGACGGATTTTCCGTCGTTGCGCCGATCAGCGTCAGGGTGCCGTTCTCGACGTGCGGCAGGCAGGCGTCCTGCTGCGCCTTGTTCCAGCGATGGATTTCGTCGACGAACAGGATCGTTTTGCGATTCTCGAAACCGAGCCGTCGCTCGGCTTCGGCCGCGGCCGTGCGCAGTTCGGCGATGCCGCTCGTGACGGCCGAGCATTGGACGAAGTGGGCCTTGATCGAGCCGGCGATGATCCGGGCTAGGGTCGTCTTGCCGGTGCCGGGCGGACCCCACAGGATCATCGAGGGGACCTCTCCCCGGGCCAATAGTTCGCGCAGCACCCCGCCCTCGCCGACCAGCGCGCGCTGGCCGACGAACTCTTCGAGCGAACGCGGCCGCATGCGCTCGGGCAGGGGCGCTTCTTTGGCTCTATTGAGTCGTGCCTGATGGGCGAACAGATCCATACGGGTTCAGCCTAATTCACGCGGCACGCATTGACAATTGCGGTCGCGCACTTCACCCTGCAAGTGAACCTTAACAACGAGGTAGGCCGTGGAGAAAGAAACCAAGACGCAAAAGTGGTTGATCACCGCAGCTCTTCTCCTGTCGTTCGCGCTCGCGCTGGTGCTGGTGAGCTACACGGCCGGGCCGGCGGCTGACATGCTGCTCAAAATGACGGCTGCCAAACCGAGCGCCGAATCGGTCCGCCGGCAGAACGCATTTTGGAGGGGCTACAACACGGGCGATTTCCCCGATGGAGAAGGTTACGGCACTCTCGGCGTCGTCTTTCGAATTTACTTGGTCTCGCCGGAAGAGCGACATCTGACATTTGCCTTCGATACGTTCATGGCCGCCCACTTCTTGGTTGCCACCAAGGATGAAGCAACCGCCATGGACTCGGAGGCGGCCGGAAGTTCCGGGCAGGCGCGCGTTGAAAAACTTAAAAAATTCTTGAAAATCCAGCGCCGTGGCAACGACTTTCTCGAACGCATCCTGGCCGACAAAGAGCGCATGGACGCGGCCCTGGCCGGCAAGGAAGTCCCGCTCCTGCCGGAACCGACGCAGTGAGGCGGTTCTATGGCAAAAAAAAAGAAAAGAGACCCGCGCCGAACGCATCGACCGACTCAAAAACCATTTCCGGCATCTCTCTTCACCGACCCTCCCGACGATGACTGATCGTCGGGATTTTAATTTGCCGTGCCGCATTGACAAACCGCGGTTTTACGGCTATCCTGGAGCGAAGCTCTTTGCCAAAAGGAGGGCTCAATGAACTCCAAACTCGCCGATTTGCGCCGTCTCACCCCCAAGCAGCGCCGCGACCTGCTGACCGCCGAACTCGGCCTCGACGAGGCCGATGCGCAACACCTGGAACGCGGCAGCCTGGGCTACTGGGCCGCGCTCGCCGACCGGGACGGAAACGCCGAGAACGTCTTCTCCGCATTCCCGCTGCCGCTCGGCCTGGCCACCGGCTTCATCGTCAACGGAAAAGAGGTGGCCGTGCCGATGGCGACCGAGGAAAAATCGGTCATCGCCGCCGCTTCCAAAGGAGCGCGGCTGTGCCGGCCGGAAGGCTTCGCGGTCAGCGTCGACAACCCCCGGACCATCGCCCGCGCTTCGATCCTGTACGCGGATCTCGAGGACCCGTGGAGCATCTACACCGACCTGTTCGGCAACACGGCGCTCACGACCAATCTCCAGGAGATGTACAACCCGCTGCGCAAGTACGGCGGCGACATCATCAGCGTGAGCATCGACCAGCCGCTGCGGACCCAAGAGGGCAAGGCGTTCCTGGTCATCTCGGTCATGATCGATTCGGCCGAGGCCATGGGCGCCATGGCGGCGGTACGCATCGCCAGACAGCTGGCCGAACTGATGCTGCCCAAGACCAAGAAGCCGCCGACGGCGATCCGACCCGACAACGAAGCGCCCGGACGACTGGTGACGGCACGGGCGTCCTGGCCGATGGCGTCGTTCGGCGGACTGGAGATGGCCAACCGCGTCATGGCGGTGCAAGACTGGGCCGCCAGCGACGTTTCGAGCGCCGTGACGCACAACAAGGGCATCCTCAACGGCATCGATGCCGTGGCGATCGCGACCGGGCAGGACTGGCGCGCCATCGACGCCGCCGCCCACGCCAAGGCGACGAAGGTGGTCATCCCGGTGCGAACGACGACGGTCGCCGACCGCAGGTTCAGCGATGACTCGCACAAGCCGCCCGATCCCAAGCGCTACTACAAGCCGCTGACCATCTACAAGAAAGAAGGCGACCTGCTGGTCGGCAAGCTCACCATCGGCCTGCCCGTCGGCACCAAGGGCGGCGCCACCCAGAGCCCGATGGCCGTGCTCTGCCGCAAGATCATGGGCGTGTCCTCGAACGCCGAACTCGCCGCCGTCATGGCCGCGGTCGGCCTGGCCCAGAACTTCGGCGCCCTGCGCTGCCTGGCCGGCGAAGGCCTGACCGAAGCTCACGCACGACTGAAACGCTGATCCCCGTCCCGGGGATTTTCTTTTTGCGACGGCCGTGCTACTCTATGCGTCGCGTGCACGTTCACGCCGATCTTTGCACAAGGAGCAAGCCATGAGCGAAGGCATGCCTTCGGGCCGGGCGTTCAAGAGAACGCTGAACACGATCGTGATCATCGCCGTATCCCTGCTGGTTGGTTCGGTGGCCGGTTCCATGATCACGCGCTACCTGATGACGCCGGCCGAGGAACCCGCCGCCTGCGATGCCGAGAGCTGCGATCTGCTGCAGCCGGAAGGCTCGACCATCTCGCCCGCCGATGGCGACGCGGAAATCACCGCGCGCCTGTGCGCGGCCGAGGACGGCATCGTCTTCCGCTTGGGCAATCCGGTTTCGGATGAAAACGGCGCCGAGTACACCGGCGATGCGGCGACGCATTTCGCCGTCGCCGACCATGCCTTCTGGCGTACGCCGGGGCTGCGGATGTTTCCCGCGTCCGAAGAAGTATCCGCCCAACCGCCTGCGGAAGCCGCCGAGATCACCGTCTGGTCTCCCGCGCAGCCGCCGCCTCCTACCAACAGACCCTGACCGGGTCTTTTTTCTTTATGGACGCCGGCGGCTCGGCTGCCGGCGTTACCGCTGTCTTCATGAGGTCATCCCCTGTAATGGGACACTAATTGTGGCACGGTCCAAAATGACCGATGCCAGCCCACTTCCTAGGCTCTTTCCACATCAATTTCGAACTTGCACCATTGGTGCGTATGTCGAAAATCATGTCACGCACGCTTTCGGAGGCGGCAAGGGTCCGCCTGGCCTGGATGGACGCATACCGCGAATGCGGGAATGCCGCCCAGGTCTGCCGCCACTTCTCGATCCCGCTGCGCACGTTCTGGCGATGGAGGAGGCGCTACGACCCGTTCGAGCTCGCTACGTTGGAATGCCGGAAGCGCGGCCCCAGGAAGGCGCCGCGCCGCACGCCCTGGGAGGACGAGCGGCGCGTCCTCGAATTGAAGCGCCAGCATCCCCGCTGGGGCAGGGAAAAGATCGCGCTCCTGCTCGCCAGGGAAGGCATTAGGCTCTCGGCGCGCACCTGCGGACGCATCCTCTCGCGTCATGGCCGCTCGGTGCCGTACCGGACGCGGAAGCGGAAGGCGCCCAAGCCGAGGGCCAAATGGGCCGAAATACGGCTCCCTGGCGACCTTCTGCAGGTTGACACCAAGTACGTTTCGCTGAACGGCCGGCGGCTCTTCCAGTACACCGCCATCGACGCCGTGAGCCGCTGGCGGCACGCCGAGATCCATCCGGAGCAGGACATGGCGACGACAGTGCGGTTCCTCAAGGCCGTCCGGGGGTGCGCCCCGTTCTCCCTAAAGGCCATGCAGACCGACAACGGCCACGAATTCGGCAGGAAGGTCACGGCCTGGTGCCGGTGTCACGGCATTCAGCATGTTTTCTCGCACAAGGCGCGTCCGACCGAGAACGGCCGGGTGGAGCGGAGCCACCGCACTGACGAGGAGGAATTCTGGTCGGTCGGTGGGCACGGTGCGACCGTCGCCGACCTTCGCCGGAACTTCGCGTCGTACCTCTCCATGTACAACAATGAGCGCCCGCATTGGGCGCTCAAGGGACGAACGCCCATGCAGGTGCTCGCCGATTATTCAACTAACTGACCGTGCCACAATTATTGACCGGATACATCCCCTTGAATACTTCGCCGCCTTCCTGTACCATAATGCTCATTGAAACACCGTCGGAACAACGCAAGTTCATCCCCTTGTCGGGGCGTAGCACAGCGGTAGTGCGCTCGGTTCGGGACCGAGAGGCCGCAGGTTCAATCCCTGTCGCCCCGACCATCAAAAACATCCGCCAAAAGCGGATGTCTTTGTTTTGTTGCACGATACCCGGGCGCGGCGCTATGCTTAAAAAAGAAGGAGTCCGCTCATGCACCTTGTCAATCGTTCGGCCGCCGTTTTTTCACTGCTCGCCGTCTTCACCTGCGCTCCGGCCAAAACCACGGATACCGGCCCCGTCTTTCCCGCCGACTGTCCGGCGTATACGCCCTGGGACTACGGCTTCAACTACGATGTCCGCCCCGAGTTCACCACGCGAGATGGCATCCAGGTCGATCCCAGCGGCCAGAAGATTTCGCCCGAACTGGTCGACCGCCTGACCGAAGAGGTCGAGCAGTGCCTGGAAGAAACGTTCGGCAATCCGCCGAAGATTCCGGCCCATCTCCTGGAACCGAGCGTCTGCCAGACCGAGCGCAACGGCGACACCTTTCCGCTGCCGATCCGGCGCGATTGCATCGCGGTCAAAGTTCCGGACAACTGGTCCTGGTCCAAAAAAGATTCGCATCAGCAGGTATTGGCCGACAAGACGTCGGCTCAAGGATGCATCGACAAGGGCCTGTGCCAGACGGCCGAGGATTGCGACTGTCGCTGGCGGGCCGGAATCCAGGGACGCGTGATCGTGACCACGCCATCGTTCTACATTTACAAGGACGCGCTCATCCGGCTGATCACCGGCTGCGGCAACCCCTGGGGGACGCCGGAATTCGCCCGCTGCGCTACGCCGACGACGGCTCCCGATTCCATGGGCGACAAAAACTGACCCGCTTGCCGCGCCGATAATGGCGCGGTCTTTTTTTTGCACGAAAAACCGCCCACATGCGGGACGGGCGCAGGTTATTTTTTCCTGGCCCGGATCGCCAGAAACATCGGAATCTCTTCGCGGGCGACGTTCTCGGCCTTGGCCCTCGGCCCGCGGGTGCTGATGCGATTCGAAATCCATTCTTCGAAGCCGTCGATGACCATGCCGGCGGCCAAGAGCGCCGCCATGTAGGCGGACAACGGCCGATGGTACGACGTCGTGACGACGCTGGGAGCCGAACCGGGGTGGGCCTGGATCGGGGCGCCGAACGAACTCATGTAGCGGTCGACGCGGCGGTACTGCAGCTTGCGAACCTCGTCCCAGCCCCAGCCGCTCTGACGCGGTTGGCGGAAGGCCGGATGGTTCATGACGATGACGAGCGGCGCGCCCGGTTTAAGAACACGGGCGGCATCGCGGAAAGCCGGCTCGAACGGGTCGATGTTCTGGATCGCCAAGACACAGACGGCGCCGTCAAACGAGTTCGGCGCCAGGTCTTGGGCGAAGCGTTTGGCGTCGGCGACCTTGTACTCGATCATCGGCGGTCCGGCTTTCTTGGCTTTGGTGATAAGCGCCGGCGAGGCGTCGATGCCGAGAACGGACGCGCCGAGCCGGGCTAATTCCCGCGCCAAACTCCCCTCCCCGCAGCCGATATCGAGATACCGTTTACCCTTCTGCGTGCCGAGTAACGAAAGTGTTCGCGGAAAGATGATTTCGCGCTGAAACGTCCCGGGCTGGGAGAGATGATCAGAATACCAGCCGGCGACCGGTTCCCAGCTTGAAGCCGAGGCCGGTTTTCTGGACGGATGGAATGGTTTTCGCGGTTTTGGCATGGCGCAACACTAGCATGAACGCCCCCTTTAAGGAAGCCTCGGCGAGCTGGCCGCTCTCCTTTACATAAGGCGCAAATCCTGGTACTCTTGGCCCGATATGTTCGTACGGAAAAAGATCGCCTTAACGATTTTCCTGATTTTCGCCGCCGTCTTGGGCGGCGCTGCCGCCGTGGCCGCCTTTACCGCCCCGCTCGAGTTCGCGCCCCGGAAGGCCGTACTCACCGCCGAGCGCGGCATCGTTGAAATTCGCCGGGCCGGCAGCGATGTCTGGACCAACGTTTCGTGGACGAGCGTCGGCAGCACCGTCGAGGTCCGCGAAGGTGACAGCGTCAGAACCGGAGCCGACGGCGCCGCCACGATCGATTACTTCGATCAGGGCCAGGCCCGGCTCGACGCCGATACCGCCATCACGCTCGAAAAGCTCCGGTGGGATCCGCAGCGGCCGACCGCTTTCGTCGGCGAAGTTTTGCTCGAGAGCGGCCGCCTGTGGTCGCGGCTGATGGATTTTCTGACGCCGGAATCCGCCTACGTCGCCAAAACCGCCAACACCGTGGCGACCATTCGCGGCACCGCTTTCGCGCTCTCTTCGATTCCGAAGGGTTACGAGGGCGTGTTCGTGGCCGAGCATGCCGTCCAGGTCGAAGTGCGACAGGGCGGCACTTTCAAAGGCGGCATGGAGATCGGCCAGGGCATGACTGCTCGCATTGACCGAAACGTGAAATCAACCAAACCGATCACCACGAAGGCCGCTGCCTGGGATGAAAAAGAAGGCGCCTGGATCGGTATCAACATCCCCAAAGACAGGGCTTTCGATGACGGGCTCGCCGAGCGCCGCTTGGCCGAGGCTAAGAGTCTGCTCGTCGCCGAACCGGGATCGTCCTTGGCCCGCCTGGCCGACGCGGCCGAAAAAATTCGTCTGGCGGTAACCTTCGACAAGGCGACCGAGGCCGAACTGCGCCAGCGCTTCCTGGCCCGACACATGCTCGCCGTCTTCGTTTCGACTGAAGAAGGCCGCACCGAAGAGGCCAAAGCCATGATGGCCGCCACGACCCGGACGAACGACGGGAAGACTGCTGCTCCGGACGACGGCACTCTGGAACTCAACGCCGATGTCGGCATGGCCGCGTCGTTCCTGGCCCAGCGGCGCGCCGTCCTGCGCGACGACATGATCGAGGCCATCAACGCCGCCGCCCCGAAAGCCGCCCGAATGATCGAGCGGGTGAAGGAGCGCCGACTCAAATTCGAGCTCCTCGAACCGGTGAACCTCAAGCCGACATCGCCGATTGAAAAGGACGCGGCGCCTTTGCCGACGGCAGGCGACCCCGTCAAGACCGACATCCTGGCGCCGACTAACATCAACACCGCCATCATCGTAAACCCGGGCCTGACCGATCCTGCAAAAATCGACCCCGCGCCGGCGCCCGTCGCGGCCAAACCCGTCTCGCTCAAAGTCAGCGCCGATTCGCAGAACATGACCCCGGGCGGCAAGACCTCGCTGCACGCCTGGCTGGTGATGAGCGATGGCAGCAGCCAGGACGTCACCTCCAAGGTCCGATGGTCGGCGCCGTTGGATATCGACACGCAAAGCGTCGTCGGCACGATCGACGGCAACATGTTCATCGCCGGCGCCGAGGGCGGCAAAACGTTCGTCAGCGCGGTCGTGGCGACCGACGGCGGCACCTTGAACGGATCCGTCGAGATCACCGTGCTCGTGCTTGAACTCTAGCGCCGATATCGCCATGGCTTCGACCACGCGTCGCAATCCCCTGATCTTCTTCGCGGCTGCCGCCTTTTGCACGGCGGCCGTGATTGCATTTCAGGCGCTCGGATTTTGGTCGTCGTTCGACGCCCGCCTGCGCGACAAATTGATCGAAAAACGGCCGGCATCAAAAGAGATCGTGATCGTCGCGATCGACAACGCGAGCATTCAGGAGTTCGGCGTCTGGCCCTGGCCGCGCACGCTGCATGCGGAGATGATCCGGAAGCTGACCGACCTCGGCGCGAAGCAGATCGGCTACGACGTCACCTTTTCGGAATCGAGCAGCGACGCCAAGGCGGATGACGCCCTGGCGCAAGCGATCAACGACAGCGGCCGCGTCGTACTCGCGTCCGAAGCGGAGCTCGAGGAACACAAGGACGCGTTCCTCCGGGAGAAGCGCGGAAACTATTTTCAATTCTCCGGCAAGCTTGAACCGCTGCCGATGTTTCGAGAGGCCGCCCGCGCTTACGGCATCACCACGCTGCTGCCGGAATACGACGGCGTCATCCGCCGCAGCCCGCAGCTGATCCGCGGCGTCGATCGCGCCGAAGCGGCGTTCGCGTCGCAGATCGCTGCGCTGCGGGCGCCGCTCGACGTCCCGCCGTTCATCTACCGGATTCCCTACGTCGGCGGCCCCGGTTCTTTCGATCGCGTCTCCTTTGCCGACGTCATCAACGGCCGCGCGCCGATGAACCGCTTCAACGGCAAGATCGTCTTAGTCGGTTCGACCGCGCCCGATCTTCACGACGAATTCCTGACGCCGATGAGCTTCGGCCAGCCCATGCCCGGCGTCGAAATCCAGGCCAACATCATCCAGGGCTTGATGGAAGGCCGAATATTGAACCTGCCGTCATCCATGACGATGGCGGCCATCCTTTTTGCCCTGGCCGCGGCGGTTTCGCTCGTCATCTACGGCATCAAGTTGCGCTATGCCGCCCTGGCGGTTTCGCTGATCGCGTTCGGTTACATCGTCATCGCGCTCGTGGCCGCCTCGCGCGGCGCGTTGCTGCCGGTGCTCTATCCCCTCCTCGTCATCGTCACTATCGCCGCCGCCGACGTCGCCTACCGCTACGCCCACGAAAAGGGCCGCCGCCGCTTCATCCAGACAGCCTTCAGCCGCTACCTAGCGCCGCAGGTGATCGACAAGCTGGTCAGCGGCGAGGCCAAGCTCGAACTCGGCGGCGTCAAAACCGAACTGACGATTTTATTTTCGGATATCCGCGGCTTCACCGCCATTTCGGAAAAACTTTCGCCGGAAGCGCTGGTCGCGCTCCTGAACGAATACCTGACGGCCATGACCGACATCGTCCTGGAAACCGAGGGCGTGGTCGATAAATACATCGGCGACGCGATCATGGCTTTTTGGGGCGCGCCGATTCTGCAGCCGGATCACGCGGTGCGGGCGGCGACGACCGCGGCCCGCATGCGCGTCCGGCTGACCGAGCTGAAGAAAAAATGGGCCGCCGAGGGCAAACCGGAGGTGAACATCGGCATCGGCATGAACACCGGCCCGGTGGTCGTCGGCAACATGGGTTCGCGGACGCGCTTCGACTACACGGTCATGGGCGATGACGTGAACCTGGCCTCGCGCCTCGAGGGCCTGACCAAGCAGTACGGCGTGACCGCCCTGCTGTCGGAAGCGACGCGGCTCAAACTCGGCGATGGATTTTTGACCCGGCCGATCGATCTGGTGGCGGTCAAAGGAAAAAAACAGGCGATCCGAATTCATGAGCTGATTTGCCGGGCCGAAGACGCGACCCCGGCCGTCCGCGAAAAAATCGAATCTTGGAATCAGGCGCTGGCGGCCTATCGCGCCCGCCGCTGGGACGAGGCCCGCGAGTCGTTTCAACGATTTGCGGATGACGGCGCGGCCAAGGCGTTCGCCGAACGCTGCGTCTACATGAAGGATCATGACCCCGGCGCCGGCTGGGACGGCGTCTTCGCGGCCAAGGAGAAATAGATTGACGCGAGCGGACGGGGCGGCTACACTACGGCCGCTCTTTCATATCTGCGAAAGGAGAGCGCCATGGATTTTCCACCGAGTGCCGCCGACTGCATTTCCCCTCTCGACTACCGCTTCTGGGATCCCGAGATCGCCAAGCACTTGTCTCCTCGAGCCTTTCTCCGACGACAGATCCAAACGGAAGTCGCGCTGGTCCGAGCGCAGGCTGCGCGAGGGCTCTGTCCGGACAAGGCGGTCAGCGAAGTCACGGCCGCCGCCGGTCAGATCACCTGGGAAGAAGTCATGATTGAGGAAGATCGAATCTCTCATGACATTCAGGCCAGGGTCAACTGCCTGCGAGCCAAGGTGAGCGATGAGACCAAGCCTTTCATCCACCGGTTCGCCACGTCGTACGACATCATCGATACGGCCAACGCGCTGCTGTATCGCGAGGCCGCGCAAGATCTGGTCTATCAACGCCTGGTCGTCCTCGTGCATACCCTGTTGGACGTCGCCGAACGCGAGGCGGCAACCGCCCAGATCGGCCGGACCCACGGCCAACATGCCCTGCCGATCACCTTCGGTTTGGCGTTGGCCGTCCATGCCAGCCGGTTGAACGAATGCGCGCTCAACGTCTTCGAGAACGCGCCCAAGCTTCGCGGCAAGTTCTCGGGCGCCGTCGGCGCCTACAACGCCGCTTCGAAACAGCTTGAGGATCCGGAAGCGTTCGAAAAGGAATTTCTAGCGCTGCTCCACCTGAAACCAGCCGAAGCCGGCACGCAGATCGCGCCGCCCGAGCCGCTGACCACGCTCGTCTCCAGCATCGTGGAGGCTTGCGGCGTCATGGCCAACATTGCCGACGACATGCGCCACCTGTGCCGCAGCGAGATCGGCGAGGTCAGCGAATCGTTCGCCAAAAACCAGGTCGGCTCGTCGGCCATGCCGCACAAGCGCAATCCGATCACGTTCGAGAACGTCAAAAGCCTGTGGTATGTGGTGAAAGAACGCCACGGCACGGTACTCTCGACGATGATCAGCGAGCATCAGCGCGACCTGACGAATTCGGCCGCGGGGCGATTCCTGCCCGAGATATTCGCTATCGCCGCGATCATGGCCAAGCGCCTCAACAAAGCCATGGCCGGCCTCGTCGTCCATCGCGAGGCCATGGCGCGGAATCTGGATACGGCACGGACGTCGATCGCGGCCGAATCAGTCTACACTGCACTTGCTGCCAAAGGTCATCCGAACGCGCACGAAAAAGCGCGTCAATTGGCGGTCAAATCGCGCGAAATCGGTCAACCACTCATGAACCTCATCCTCGAGGACGAAGAGGCCTCGAAGTATCTGGCCGACACGCCGATCGAGCAGCTCACGCCGACGCCGGGCATCGCCGAACATAAAGCCCGCTCCATCATCGCGGTCCTGCGCAACCGCTACGTCTGGTAACCGCCTTTCACGGCGGTTTTTTTCATTCAACCTTCACGTCCTTGAGCGCCATGGTCGGCAGGTCGAGGACGCGGATCAGGTGGTTGTTGGTGTCGGCGATGTAGAGCTTGCGGCCGACGAGCTCGACATCATTCGGTTCGCTCAAAGGCAGGAGTTCGCAAGCGGCGTCGCCGATCATGCAGACCTTCTTGTCTTTCATGCGGCCGACCAGCGTTTTGACGGTCCTGGCGGCAAGGTCGGCCTCGCGGACCGCGTGGTTGTAGGCGTCGGCGACGTAGACTTTGCCGTCGGCGGCGCAGACTCCGAGACAATGCTGGAGCAAAGCGGCATCGAAAGCGCCGTCGCGGAAACCGAAGTCGAAAAGCCCGGTGCCGACGAGCGTCTCGACCTCGCCGCTCTTGAGATGGCAGACTCGCAGCGCCGACACCTCGCTGTCGGCGAAATAGAGCTCGTCGCCGAACAGAGAAAGGCCGCTCGGCTGGGCCAGCTCGGCGTTGCGACGATCGCCGTCGACGATATTCTCGCGGCCGTTGCCGGCCCACGGTTCGATCCGGCCGCTCGCCAAATCGAGCCGCCAGATCTGATGCGAGCCGGCCATGGCGACGTAAAGTTCGCCGTCGCGCCAAGCGACGTCCCAGGGCGAGTTCAGCGTCGCGCCGGCAGCCAGCGTGGTCACGGTTTTCTCGGCCAAATCGACCTCGCGCAGCAGATGATTCTCGGTGTCGCAGACGTACAACTTTTCGCCGGCGAAACAAAGTCCTTGAGGGTGATTGAACTGCGCGGCGGAAAAACCGCCGTCGGCGGCGCCGACGGAACCCGTACCGATGGCCTCAACAATTTTTGCATGTTCCGGCGTCTCCAAGACGCACAACAAAATCCGATTATGGTTCGAGTCGGCGATCGCCAGCCGTTTGCCGCCGGGGTCGATCGCGATCTTGCCCGGAAAAGAGAGCGTCCCGGCCGGCGCTCGGCGCGGCGCGGCCGTTGGCAGCGGCGAGCCGAGAAACCCCTTCTTCTCTCCTTCGGCCAGCAAGTCGCCGATCTGTTTTTCGAGCGCGTCGCGCAAACCTTCGCCCGAACCCTGGGCCCGAATAACACCCTCGGCATCGATCAATACGAACGTCGGCCAAGCGCGCACGCCGTAGGCGTTCCAGACGATGTGTTCGTTGTCGACCAGAACTGGATGCTCGATCTCGTACCGGGCCACGGCCGACTCGATGTTGCCGACTTCCTGCTCGTTCTCGAACTTGGCCGAGTGAACGCCGATGACGACCACGGGTCTGCCGGCAAACTTATGCTCGAGATATTTCAGGTCGGGCATGACGTGAATGCAGTTGATGCAGCAGTACGTCCAAAAATCCAAGAGAACCACCTGGCCTTTGAGATCGGCCAATCGCAGCGGTTTCACGGCATTGATCCAGACGGCGCTCGACGGGAATTCAGGAGCACGCATGTTATTTTGCGGTTACGCGATAAATCACGCCGGCCTTGTCGTCCGAAATATACATGGCCTCGTCGGATCCGAAAACGATGTCGACCGGCCGGCCCAGCGCCTGGCCGTCGGCGGTCAACCAGCCGCTCACGAAATCGTCGACGCCCTCGGACTCTCCGCGATCATCGAGCCGGATGCGGACCACCTTGTAGCCGGTCGGCGCGCGGCGGTTCCATGACCCATGGAAGGCGACGAAGAGATCGCCGCGGTACTCGGCCGGCCACGAAGCCGGCGCGAAGGCCAGACCGAGCGGCGCCGAATGCGCCTGCAAATCAATGCGCGAGGGCGTTTCGAACGGCTCCAGGCACGGATTGCGGATATACGTATTCTTGTCGAAGGCGCCGTCATGGATGTTCCGGCCGTAACAGATCGGCCAGCCGTAATTCTTTCCCTCTTCGATGACGTTGATCTCATCCGGCGGCAGATCGTCGCCGAGGTTGTCTCGGCCCATTTCGGTCGCCCATAGTTTGCCGGTCGCCGGCTGGAAAGCGATGAACACGGCGTTGCGCAGGCCGCGGGCGAATTCCTTGAGTCCGCCGTTCTCGACGACGTGGACCTTGGAGACGCGCGGATCCTTCTCGATGCAGACGTCGCAGGTCGAACCGACGACGACGTAGAGCTTGCCGTCCCGATCGAAAGCGATCGTCCGAGTGACATGGCGGCCGCCGGGCGGCAGATCGACGACATGCTCCCACTTCGGCTCGCCGTCGATGGAGGTGCGGCGGATGCGCGTCTCTTCGGCCAGGTAGAGCAGGCGCGGATTTTTCGGATCGAAGGCCAAGCCGTGCGGATTCTTGAAACCGCCGTAACTGGCGGCGACGACGAACTTGCCGGCGGCCGGCGCCAGCTTGGTCAGAGAGCCGGAGCGCGTTTGGCTGACCCAGAGATTACCGTCCGGATCGAAGGCCATGACGCGAGCACCCGGAACGCCTTCAGCGACGACCGACAGGCGGAATCCCGCCGGCAGCCGCAACGGACCCGCAACCGTCTCCGACTCCGGGGCCGTTCCCGTCGGCGCTGCCTCGATCTCCCGGCCGATATCCGCGGGTGGCGGCCCGAGCGCCGGTCGCAGCGCCGGATACAGCCGCATGACGGCGACGCCGAGCGCCGCCGCGACCGCGACGGCAACCGCACCGATGAGCCATTTTGTGCGCATACGGATGACCGCCCCGCGATGCCGCGGGGTTTTCTTATCCGAACGTGAAAGCGTAGACCCGGACGCCGGCATCAAGGAAACGGATCTCGAGCAGATGCTCGCCATATGCGCCTTTGGCGTCGATCACGTTGTACAGTCGCTCGGCCGACACGCGCATGTAAGTGCGCCCGCCCTGGACGACCAGGTCGGCGCCGCGCATGCCGACCGGCACCGGCTTGCCGTCGATCAGCACCTCGGCGCGAACGGCCGACGTTTCGGCGCCCATCACCAAGTTGACGCCGCTGGCAACGTAGCGGATGACGACCGATCCGGGCGCTTCGGCCAAGGTGCCGTTCTCGGACCGGACCAGCCAGCGGCCGCCGTAGGCGAAGCGATTGCGCGCGACGTCCGCCGGCAGGACGTACTCCTGGACGCGATCGCGCAAAATTTCCTCCTCGTTGGCCTGGTACTCCATCCGACCATAGCCGAGATAGGTCTCGGACGTGCCGATTTTAGAGAAATCCGTCGATTCGGGAATGACCGTCACGGGGGCCTCGGCGGCGACGCCGCCGGCGTCGGCCAGCAGATCTTGAATGTTTTTCTCGGTCACGTCGTACTCGCCTTCGCCGAAATGCGCGTACCGCAAGCGCCCTTCGGCATCGAAAAGATATTTCGCCGGCCAGTAACGATTGCCGTAGGCGTTCCAGGTGCCGTAGTCGTTGTCCATGGCCACCGGATAAGCGATGCCGTGCCGTTTAAGAGCGTCGCGCACGTTCGACTCCTTCTGTTCGAAAGCGAACTCGGGCGTGTGGACGCCGATGATGACCAAGCCCAGACCGCGGTATTTTTTATCCCAAGAAACGATGTAAGGCAGCGTCCGAATGCAATTGATGCACGAATAGGTCCAGAAATCGATCAACACGACCTTGCCGCGCAATTCCTCCTGGCGCAGCGGATTCGAGTTGAGCCAGCGAGTGATGCCGGCGAACTCGGGCATGTTTTCGGCCAGCACCGGCAGACGGCTGACCTTGCCGGTTTCTTCGGCAGTCGGCGTCGTCAAAATATCCTTTTTGGCCATATCGTCGAGCCTGATCGGCTGACCGAACATCTTCGAAGGCGGCTCGGGCATGGACAGATTCTCCATGCGCGTCTGCACCACCCAGCCGAAAAAAACCAGGGCGGCGAGCGAAATGATGGCGGCGAGGGCGACGCGTTCCCGGGGCATATCAGAGTTTGAGCAACGACTGCACCGGATAATAGTCGATGATCATCGTCTGGATGATCACGTCATAGCCGGTGAGAATGGCGAGCGCGGTCAGCACCACCAGGACGCCGAAGATTTTGTTGAGCGTCGGCTGCCATTTGCCGATTCGGCGCAATCGCGACTGTATCGCCTGGCTGCCATAGGCGATGCCGAGCATCGGCACGCCGGCGCCGAGGGCGTAGGCGAACATCAACAGCATCGTCGTCAAGAAATCCTTGGTCTTGACGGCCAACGTCAGGATGGTGCCGAGGATCGGGCCGGCGCACGGCGTCCAGACGAGACCGAGCGAGAAACCGATCAGCAAACCGGCGACGACATCACCGTGTTTCGGCGATTTTTTGGAGACTTTTTGTCCGAGCCGGGTCAGCGTCGACTGAAAGCCGGCGGTCAGAGCCTCATAAAAATTCTCGAAGATGAGTGCGAAGCCGAAAAGCAGCAGCAGGGCGATGGCGACATAGCGCAAGCTTTCATTGCTGACGCCCAAAAAAGTTCCGGCGGTCGCCAGAGCGGCGCCGACGACGCTGAAGGTACCGACGAATCCGACGATCGTCATCAACGGCCGAAGCTTCGATGCCCCGGCCGAAGTACCCAAAAGAAAGGGCAAAATCGGCAAAATACAGGGCGCCAGGATGGTCAAAAAACCGGCGGCGATGGCGAGAAAAAAAAGAGCCATGTCATTTGGCGGCGGCACGAATGGCCGCGCGCAAGGTATCGCCGTCGACCGGTCCGCTGAACCGCGAGCTCTCTTGGCCGCGCGTATCGAGAATGACGGTCGTATGCTGGTAAGGAATCTTGAATTGTTTCTTGAGCGCCGATTCGACGTCGAAATTGACGCGAAAACCGGCGACAGGAACATCCATGGCCTCGACTGCGGCGCGGATGCCGGGCTCTTCCGCACGACAGATCGGGCACCAGGAAGCCCAAAAATAGAGGAGGAC
>JACQSM010000071.1 GCA_016205965.1 Candidatus Uhrbacteria bacterium | reverse complement strand
GGCGATGTCGCGGGTCAGCTCGAGGTGCTGGATCTGGTCGCGGCCGACCGGCACGCGGTCGCACATGTAGATGAGGATGTCGGCCGCCTGGAGCACCGGGTAGTCGAACAGCCCCATGTTGACGTTCGCGGCCTGGCGCGAAGATTTGTCTTTGAACTGCGTCATCCGTTCCAGGAACGAGACCGGCGTCACGGTGTTGAAGATCCAGCACAGCTCGGTGTGCTCGGGCACGTCCGACTGGGCGAAAATCGTCGACTTCTTGGGGTCGAGGCCGAGGGCCAAAAAGTCGGTCGCCAGGTCGAGAATCTGCTGCCGCTTGGCCGCCGGGTCGTAGTCCTCGGTGATCGAGTGGTAGTCGGCGATCATGAAGAAGCGCTTCGCCGTTTTGTCGGCCTGAAGGCGGAGCCAGTTGCGATAGACGCCGGCGTAAGTGCCGACATGAGATGCGCCCGACGGCTGGATGCCGGAGACGATGATGTGGCCGGATTTCTTTGGCATATGGAGGCAGTATAAAGAATGGACGCCATAAATTAAAGGAGGGCCGCCTTTAGGCGGCCCTGCGGGCGCTCGCATGGCGGCCTGAAGGCCGCCCTCCTATAAAGAGGTTATTAGACTTCGATGATGACGGGCAGGACCATCGGCCGGCGCTTGGTCTCGTGGAACAGGAACTGGCCGACGTCGTTGCGAAGCTTGTTCTTGAGGTGGTCGTCGAAAGCCGGCGAGCGCGAGTCGGTATCCTTGAGGATCTTCTTGACCCGGGCGCGCGAGCGCTCGATCAGCTCTTTGTTTTCGCGCATGTAGACGAAGCCGCGCGAGATGATGTCGGGCGAGCCGACCAGCTGGCCGGTTTTTTTCTCGACCGTGGCGATGATGACGAAGATGCCGTCTTCGGCCAGCATGACGCGGTCGCGCAGTACGACCTGCGAAACGTCGCCGACGCCGAGGCCGTCGACCATGACGTAGTCGGTCAGGACTTTGTCCTTGGTCATCCGGCCGCCTTCGTTGTCGAACTCGATCACCTGGCCGTTTTCGGCGACGAAGATGTTCGGGCGTGGGACGCCGACGACTTCGGCCAGGTCGGCATGGGCTTCGAGCAGGAAGCGGTTGCCGTGGATCGGCATGAAATACTTCGGTTTCATCAGCCGGAGCATCAGTTTGAGGTCCTCCTGCTTGGCGTGTCCGCCGGCGTGGACGTCGAGGTTCTGATAGTGGTAGACCTTGGCGCCCTGGCGGACGAGCGTGTCTTTGAGGCTCTGGACGGTGCGCTCGTTGCCAGGGATGACCGAGGACGAGAACACGATGCCGTCGCCCGGCTTGATCTGGAGGAAGCGGTGCTCGTTGTTGGCGACGCGCATGAGCACGGCGTTCTTTTCGCCCTGGGCGCCGGTGCAGACGATGATCAATTTGTCGTCGGCGATGCGCATGGCCGCGCCCTCATCGATGATCGGTCCCGGCTTGATGTGCATGTAGCCGAGCTGATGGGCCAGCTCGACGTTGGCGTTCATGCTCCGGCCCTCGATCAGCACTTTCTTGCCGTGTTTCTCGGCGATGGTGATGATCTGCTGGGCCCGGGTCAGGAGCGACGAGAAGGTGCCGATGATCAGCCGGCCCTTGGCATTGGCGATGATCCGTTCGAGCTCGAGACCGACCTGGCTTTCGGAGATCTGGTGGCCCGGGCTTTCGGCGTTGGTCGAATCCGAGAACATGCACAGGACGCCGCGGGCGCCGAACATGGCGATATGGGTCAGGTCGGCGGGTTCGTCGTTGACCGGCGTGAAGTCGAATTTGAAGTCGCCGGTGTAGATCATGGTGCCGTAGGGCGTGTGCAAGGCGGCGCCGAAGGCGTCGGAGATGTTGTGGTTGACGTGGAACGGCTCGAAGGTGAAGTTCTTGCCCAGCGCGATCTTGGCGTTGGTCGTGACCATCTGGATCTTGAGCTGGTTGACGTTGCCGTATTCCTCCTGGCGCTTGCGGATGATGCCGGCGGTCAGCGGGGCGGTGAAGATCACCGGGAAGCCGAGCTTGCCGATCAGGAGCGGCAGGCCGCCGATGTGGTCCATGTGGCCGTGAGTGACGATGATGCCGCGGATGTTTTTCTCCTTGCCTTTGAGCGGCGCGATGTTCGGGATGATGTAGTCGATGCCGGGCATGCCTTCTTCGGGGAACATCAAGCCCATGTCGACGATGACGATGTCATCGCCGCATTCGAAGACGGTGCAGTTGCGGCCGATCTCTTCGAGGCCGCCCAAAGCGTAGACTTTGACCGGAGGAGTTCCGGCCACGGCGGTCAGATGCTTTTGGGCCGTCGGGTGGTCGGTATGAATGCCCGGGGTGACGTGAGTCCCAGGCGCGCGGACCGACATGCCGCCGCGCTGGGGCGGTCGGCCGGCCGGCGGTCGGCGCTGCATCGGAGGACGATGCGGATCGCGCGGGCCATGCGGCTCTTTCGGCCGGGCCGGGCGCGGGTGATTTTTTTCTTCTGTCATAAATGACGCGTGGTCCTAAACGAAGGCGAGCGCCTTCGCACAGAAAACGTTAGTGATTGATAATTATTTTTCTTGAGGGTAACCACGGAACTGCCGCCATCGGGGATGGCGCCAATTCCTTGGTGCTGCGGGAGGGACTTGAACCCTCATGGAGTTGCCTCCGCTAGCTCCTGAAGCTAG
>JACQSM010000069.1 GCA_016205965.1 Candidatus Uhrbacteria bacterium | reverse complement strand
GTTGGTCGGCTCGTCGAGCAGCAGGATGTCGGGGTCCTGGATCAGCGAGTACGCCAGGAGCAAACGCGCCTGCTGGCCGCCCGAATGGGCGACCAGTTTTTTATCGAGATCGGTTTTGAGATTGACGGCGTCGAGAACCTCGGCGATGCGCCGGTCGACGTTGTACGGCACTTCGACGAATGTGCCGGAGAACCATTCGCGAACGGTCAGACCAGATTGATCGGTCGGAATGACCTGGCGGGCGTGGCCGACGACGGCGTCTTTGGGCGTGGTGAAGATGCCGCCGGCCTGCGGTTTGTTCTCGCCCAGGATCAATTTGAAGAGCGAGGTCTTGCCGGCGCCGTTCTGGCCCATGAGCGCGACCTTGGAGCCGTTGCGCACCGAAAAAGAGGCCTCATCGAGGATGGGCTTGGTCTCGCCGTAGCCGAATGTCACTTCGCTGAAGCGAAGCACGACCGCATCGTTGGCCATATCCACGACAGGATACACGTTTCTGACGGGTTTGGCAACTGGGGCGAGTCCGGCTACCATGGACCCATCCTTATGCAGGTACCCAAACGCAAATCAGAGATGGATCGTCTGGCCGGCCGCCAAGAGGATCATTATATGACGGCCGAAAAAGTCCGCCGTCTTAAGGCCGACCTCGAAGACCTGGAGCGCGTCCAGCGCCCAAAGGCGGTCGAAGACCTGACCAAGGCGCGCGAAATGGGCGATCTTTCCGAGAACGCCGCCTATACCGAAGCCAAAGCCCGGCTCGGCCGCATCGACGGCCGCGTCTTGTCGATCAAGGATCGGCTCAAGAACGCCATCATCATCGAAACCGGCGCCGATCCTTCCGGCAAAATCCGCATCGGCTCGACCGTGGTGCTGATGATCAACGGCAACCGGCGGACCTATCAAATACTCGGCTCGCAAGAAACCAACCCGGCGGCCGGCAGGATCTCGCACCTGTCCCCGCTCGGCAAAGCCCTCATCGACCGCCGCGCCGGCGAAACGGTCACCGTCGCCGCCAACGGCCGCGACATCGTTTATACGATCGTCGAGGTCAAATGACGCAGGTCGTGCCCAGCGATTGACGCGCGACCAGGCGGCCAGTAAGGTGGTCACCTGCCCAAACTAAGGAGAAAACAATGACGATGTCGCAGCCTGTCTGGATACGAGTGGCCGGAAACGTCAAGCGGATCCGCACCGAGGGCGACCCGTACCATTGGCGTTGCTTCGTGCGGCGAGAAGGACCCGAGGTCGCCTTGCGCTCATTTCGAGTCGACGGCGTCGCGACGGGCGGCAACGTGATCCCCGGAACCGATCCCGCAGCCTCGAATCCCCTCGGACTGACCGCCTGGATCGATTTTTTCGGCGTCATGACCGTCGAGAACGACATGGCGCTGATCACCCTCAAACCACAATAACCACCCCGCAAACGCGGGGTGTTTTTTCGGACCAGCGCCCGGTACCCGTCTCCTTGAGTGGTTTTTCCTTTCTTACGAACTTTGGCAGTGATAGAAAACGTTGTTTCCGATGCAGGCCTATGGCGTCTGGCGTTACAGCCCGGTGACCGACTTCGCCTCGACGGTCGAGGTCTCGCCTTGGCCCGTCGTCACGGATTTCACCATGCCGACGCCCTTCACCCACCATTCGGTGACCGTCGCCGTCGATGGCGGCATCTCGGGCAACTTCAAGCCCGCCGGCAGGCCGGAAAACTTGGAGGTCGTGGTTCGCGTTACCTCGACCTTGAGCGCCCTGTATGTGCCGGCCGGAACGGTGACCGACTCCTCGCCGAGCACTTTGCTCTTTTCAGTCGTGACGGTCGTGATCGGTCCCACGCCGGCGATCGCGCCCGGGCCGCCGGCCGCTTCCACCTTCACCGTCTGAGAATTGCTCCAGGCGGATCCGACCGCGACGCTTGCCGGCATGAACGTGCCGCTGGATTCGACGACGGTCGTTTTGATCTTCATGCCCTGGGCCGCCGCGCCGAGGTCCAATGTTCCTTTCATCGAGACCGTGCCGTTCGCGCAGTCGGCCTGCATTTCAACGGCAACACCGCCGGCCATCTCGGCGCGAATCGCGGCAGTGGAACCCGACGCGCTGATGACGCGAATCGTATAGTCGGCATTGACCGACGGCGTGGTGCCATAGGTGATGGCCAATCCGGGCTTGAACGGATAGTACGGGTTGCCGCATTTGTCGGAACTCACGGGCTTCCCGCTTGCGGCCGGCGTGGCGGTCTCCGCTCCCGTGGACACGGCAGCCTTCTGGCCGCAGCCCGCGCCGATGAACACGAGCGAAGTGAGTAACGGTAATGCGGAAACGAAACGCTTGGTGCGCATATGGCGAAAAAACAGACGTTTATGCGACATATCTTATCAGAAATTGCGCGGTACGTAAAAACCGCTCCGAACGGCGCGGCTTTTACGTGGCTCACCAACTCACTCTCGGAACACCTAGAAATCTACCGTATATACTCCCTGACCTTTTTTACTAATTCATCAAGTGTAATTCCCTTTCTGATATAACCCGCGGCACCGATCTCTTCGGATATCTTGATGTCAGCCCCCACCACTTCAGGATCACCGAAAGCGGTCAGGAAAACAACTTTTATGGCTCGCGTGGCAGGGTCATCATGAATCTGCATGAATGCGTCCATACCGTCCATGACCGGCATTTTAAGATCCATTAGGACGAGGTCGGGTTTCTCCTGCTTGGCGACTTTGACCCCCTCCGCTCCATCATGTGCGATCAATACCTCAAAGCCCTCTTCGGCGAGCACCTCGCCATAGAGTGAAAGAATTTCATCCTCGTCGTCAACTAACAAAATGCGTTTTTTCATGGTCATAATGTGATTGCGTACCTATGATTATTACACGCCCTCCTTGTCTGTGGAAGTCCGCAAAGTAAAACTGAACGTACTTCCGGCGCCAGGAGAACTTTTTTTCAGCCAGATCTCTCCGCCCATGGCCTCAATCAATAGTTTACTGATGTAGAGACCGAGACCGCTGCCGTACTCCTTTGAACGGATGAATGTCTCCCGAATCGAACCAAATTTTCTGAATAGCCTGAGTTGATTCTCTTTCGAGATGCCTGGGCCCGTATCATTGACGGAAACTTCTATGAAGTTTTTCTGCTTTTCAAAGGTCAGACGTACGCCGCCTTTTTCCGTGTGGCGCATGGCATTTCCCAACAGATTGATCATAACCTGCCTGACGCGCGCCCTATCCGCTACCACCATTTGATGAGAGGCGGAGAGATCATCGATCTTCAAATATATCTTTTTTGCTTCTGCAAATGTTCTGAACTCCGCAACGCACTCATGAACAAGAGGTACGAGATCGAAATGCTCCAAATTCAATGGTATTCGTTTCTCCTCAAGCGTCAAGACATCGAGAAAATCGTTTACAATACCGAAAAGACGATCGCTATTCCGGTATATGCTCGATACCATTTCAGTTAACTTGGCGTCTTTCAATATCGATTCACCCTTTAACAGGCGTTCCGAGTTTCCCTTAATAAGGGTGAGGGGGGTGCGCATTTCATGCGATGCTATGGCGACAAAGTCGGTCTTGAGCCGTTCTAACTCTCTTTCTTTCGCAACATCGCGAAATACCACGATAGCGCCCCAAACATCGCCGTCCGCATCTATGATCGGGGCGGCACTATCGGCAACAGGGATCTCCGTCCCGTCTTTTCGGATCAAAAGGGTGTGGTTTTCCATTGATTTTTTAACCTTCTCTGTGATCGCACGAACGATAAAGTCACTATTGCTGGCGCGATCCGCTTCGCGAACCAGTTTTAAAATATCCTTAAATGGCCTGCCTATTACCTCCTTCTGTTCCCAGCCGGTCAGCAACGCAGCAGCATAGTTCCAAAGAGTAATCTTTCCCTCCGTGTCGATTACCATAACGCTATCGCCCATGCTCTCAATAAGCTTCGCCAGCTTATCTCTTTCTATGTTGATGATATTTAGCGATTCCCTCATTTTCTCGGTCATGGCGTTGAAGGAAATCGCAAGTTCGCCAATCTCATCTTTCGTCCGCACCCGCACTCTAGCTGAAAAGTCGCCCACCGCAATAACCTTCGAAACTTTGGTGATATCGACGATGGGTCTAACCACTAATGAGCTCAAGAGAAGCAATATAACGAACAATATAAACAAAATAATCGGTAAAAGAACCAGAACAATGCGTCGTGCGGTGCTGATTGCAGGCGCAAACGCGATGCTCGTAGGCGTTTCTATGAATAAAGCCCACTGATTTCCTTTATAGGCCAGATGCCCGTGCGAGTCGGCACGCGTCACCAATGCTTCAAATCCCTCATCAGCCTCAGTTTTAATTAGATTCGCGACGTGGGGCGGAGCAGACAAGGATCTTTCAATCTCGGTATTTTTGAGAAAGAGATGTTTGGCAGATTCTTGATTCGTGGCGATAAGAACGCCGCCACGCGTATAGAGGTCAAATTCGCTGGCCGGATCGGATGCCTCGATGATCTCCTTTATCACTGGCCAGGCGACATGTCCGATCACGACGCCGATAATGGGTTGATCCGCCGTTTCCTGGTCACGAATCGGGGCCGCAAAGATCATGGTCGGCCTTCCGGTGTCCTTAGTAAAGAGGAAATCAGAGTAGTAAACGTTGCCCTTGATCGCCTCCTTTAAGGCTGCCAAATTTTCGATATTTTTTTCTATCTCCGCATTTTTCTCAGCGTCTTGACGGGAGTTGGAAGCTATGATGGCTCCCTGCGAATTAATGATCTTCAGAACATCCCACGGGCCGGTCAAGAACGGAAGTTCTTTGATGCGGCGTTCGATTTCCCGGCGATCCTGCACCGCACCGCTCAACGTTCGCTGAATGCTCTCTTCATCGGCAATGTTTTGAATGCCGACATAATAGCCAAATAGCGTTCGATCGATCTTGTCGATAGTTTGATGTCCGAGCTCGCTTTGTCTGTCTCGAATGGTTTGCTGCAGCGCGTTCTTGGTTTCAGTAAAGACGAAATAACCTGCGGTCGCCAGCATAAAAAAAGCGCCTGTCGAGATTATGAGCGTCACTTTCGTCAATACTTTCATGGAGAGGGGTCTGTTTATATCAGCCGCGCGGCTCACTTAGAAATCTTCCGGATAAAACTTGGGTCGATCATGGCATCGGTATCAACCCTGCGTATCTCACCACGTTTCTCACGAATTCCATGAACAAATTCGCCGATTTGCCGCATGTTACCGTAAAGGGATTGCACACCGGCCGCGAACGTGAAGGCGGTCCGGTTATCCTCTTTATTAAGAACGTATACACCATCAAGTTGGCTTGGTACTTGTTCCAGTGGCGTGTCAAGATACTCGGCTAAAATACTATTGGCCTCTGCGGGATTTTCTTTCCAGAATTGAATCGCCCTAAAATAGGCATTGACGATCGCTTCGATCGTTCCCGGATAATCCTTGACGAAATCGGAACGGAATGTCAGCACGTCGGTGATCAAGCCGGGGGCATCGGCCGACGTAAAGATTTTATGACCTCCGCTCTCAAGCAGCGCATTCCCCATGAACGGTTCATACGTCACCGCGACATCGGCTTCACCCTTTACCAGGGCTTCAGCGGATTTTTGCGGATCAAGATTGAGGGGGATAATATCATTCAGGCTAATCTGGTTATTGTTCAACGCGTAACGAAGAAAAAACTCCTCGAGGCCCTCGGCTTCAAAAGCGACCTTCTTACCCTTGATATCGTAAAATTTCTCGATATTTTTAGAAGCGATGATGCCGTCTGAACCTTTACTGTAATCGATTACAATTACCACCTTCTGATCTAAACCGTCATGGGCCTCGTTAATGGCATCAAGAGTCAAATTGCTTCTCCCCTGGAGGTTTCCCGCGACGTAATCCTTAGAGAGCTCCGCAAGTCCAGGATAAGCCTTAAGATCAACGTCAAGACCGTTGTCTTTAAAAAAGCCCTTGTCAGCTGCAATATACAATCCGATATAGCCGGGCCAAGGCGTGTGACCAATGGTAATTTTCCCAGGAAATTTAGTAGTAGTAGTAGTAGTAGTAAATTTCTGATAACCGAACCACGCGATCGCCGCCAGAGCCGCTCCCGCAATCAAGAAAAAAAATATTTTTTTCAGCATATAAATAACTTGCATGGATATACTAGACAGGCGGTTATTATACCACATTTTTTGAGGGGTTTCCGGAGCAATCAAAAACCCACCACTTTCGTGATGGGTCTTTGACCAGACGCACGTGGGTCGCCACATATGTCCGCTCATGGCTCCGCAGGCGGGTCTGGTACCCCACCCGCAAGGCCGTTGAGAGCTTTCTCAAGACCTTTTCCGGCACGCAGACGCACGTGGGTCTCAAGCTATATCACAACCAAAAACGGATCAACAGGACACAATTATCTAATTTTGGACTGTTCCGTTTTTCCTCGTTCAACGACTACCTCGTCGAGACCTCTAACGGCGCCAAACTATAGCGCTGTGTAGACATCCGGCTGCGGATCTCCCGTCACCTCGAGGACCGCCCAAGCGCCTTTGTTCATTCTCGCGAGCGCGTGATCCACGAGCACGTACTTCCCCGGAACGTCGACAGTGAACTCGACGATCGTCGAACCGCCGGGGAGCACCGCCGTCGTCTGCACGTTCTTGAGTACCGCCGAACCGTCGCCAATCGCGCCTTCCGGATATACGACATCGAAAATCTCCCCGATGACATGGAATGATGAAATGAGATTGACCCCGCCACCGCCCACGTACATGCGGATGCGGTCGCCGACCTTCGCCTTCATGCGAGGCGCCTGCTCGATCTTGCCATTGAAGGTGATGTAGGTCGGCGTGCCGTCGATGAGGCCTTGCGTATCGAACGCCATAAGGCCTTTCTTGCCGATATCGCCCATCGTGTAGAGTTCGCCCTGCATCAGATAGAACTCCCTATCGACCTCGGGTAATCCGCCTTCAGGCTCGACTAGGATCAGTCCGTACTGACCGTGAGAGTTGTGCGTGCTGACGTTGGGCGTGGCGCAGTGGTACTCATAAAGTCCGGGATTCTTGGCGAGCCACCGGAACGATTTCGTCTCACCGGGCTGTACCAGCGTGACCGCGGCACCGCCACCAGGGCCCGTGACCGAATGGAGATCGATGTTGTGCGGATGTATGCTCGTGGAGTCATTCGTGAGCGTGAGCTCCACCAAGTCACCGACCCGCACACGGTACATCGGCCCGGGCACCTGGCCATCGTACGTCCAATAGTTGAAGAAGATGCCCGGGGCCACCTCGGAGACGACCTCCTTTGCTTTGACGGAAAACTTCACGGTCTCCGGCGCCCGCCTGCCAGCCGGCAGCGGAACCTCGTTCGGGTCCCGGCCGATATCGGCGACATTCTCGAACCCGTCCCTCTTGGAAAGGAACTCGAACATCGCGAGTATCGGCAGGGACGGGGGTTTCTTGTCGTGCGTCATCGCTTGCATTGTCGGCGGCATCGCGAAGTGCAGCGGATAGGAGATTCCTGAAACGACAAAGACAATTGCCGCCAATAGCAGGGCGGAAACCCCCACACCGATCGTCATCCTCGTGCCGCGATCCGACTTTCTCCTGATGAGGAGCAATCCCTTGATGACCAGTATCGCCGCAAAGATGCCGACGCCGGCCGCAAGAACCTGGAGAATGATGTAACTATACATATCGTTAGTTATCAATATGTTCCTTTTGGGAGGATACCATGCAGACGAACTTCTTCCCATCGCTTGCGCTCAGCGGCGGCCAGGCATGAATGCGTAAAAATAGCGCTAAAAGTATCACGCGGGATCAAAAACCCACCACTTTCGTGATGGGTCTTTGACCAGACGCATGTGGGTCGCCACATATGTCCGCTCATGGCTCGGGGGCATGGATTCGAACCATGACACGCAGCTTCAAAGGCTGCTGTCCTACCATTAGACGACCCCCGAATGAAAATTTGACTTGGGAGTGCCGCCAGCGGCGGCCAACACCCTAATATATTTAGAGGCGTGTGTGTCGCCGCAGGCGACCGACCCCCGAATACACCCCCGTAAGGTACGCAGCGCCGTCCGCCGCGTCAAGGATTTTCGGGCTCCGGGAAAAGGCGGCTGCGGGTCTCGAGCGCCCAGGTGAGCCGGGCGTCCCAGACGAACTGCCGGCCATCCCAAAGATGGACGCCGCCGCCATCGACCTGCTCGATGAGCAGCTCTTTAACGCCGTCGCCGCTGATATCCTCGAGCGTCGCCTTCATGTCGATGGCGAAGACGCCCGGCCTGACGGTGCCGTCCTGTTCGACGACCGCGGCGGGCGCAAGTCCGGACGAGCCGCGCACGAAGATCATCGTCCAACCAGTGCCGGCGTCCGGACCGCTCGCGACGACTAGCGTCGGACCGGCCGGTCCCATTTTTTCGAGCATCACGGCCGGCGGGCCGCCGAGCACGTCGGATCCATTCGTCAGCGCGACGGTCTCCTGCAACCGATAACGATTCTGGCGCGAGTCCCAAGCCACGACGGCGAGTTCGAGCCGGCCGTTGAGGGCATAACCGACCAAGAAGGCCGGCGAAACCGGGTCATCGTCGTAGACAAACGCCCGGCTTCCGAACCTGGCCTCCGGAATCATTGCCTCGAAGTCCGGCGCCGGCGGCGTGGCCGGGCCGAGCTTGGAGCCCAGGCCGCCGGCCCCGGGAAACATCAGCCAAAGACCATAGCCGCCCAAGAGACCGGCGACCGCGAATCCGACGAGCGCATACGCGACGCGGCGGCCGGCCCGAAGCTTCCTGGACTTGGGCTTGCGATGGACGATTGCCTTGGGCATACGCCTACACTTTCAGATAACGCGAGGTGGCGATTTTGGTGGCCAGCAATCCCAGGCCGGCGGTGGCGCCGAGCTGGAGGCCGAAGACGCGCAGGAAATTGACCCGATAAAATCCGGCCAGGTCGGCGCCGGAAGTGCCGAAGAACGATTGCAGGAACGGCTGGGCGAAATGGGCCGCCGGCATGACGATGGCGCCGGCGACGACGACCGCGAGCAGGCTCCAGAGCAGCGCTTCGACGTAGAACGGCGCCCTGATGAAACCGTCGGAGGCGCCGACCAGCCGCATGATGGCGATCTCGTCGCGGCGGCTGTAGATCGACATGCGGATGGTGTTGAGGACGATCAGGAGGGCGATGAACAGGAACAGCAGGCTGACCGCGATGCCGCCGTTCTCGATGCGATGCGAGACGGTTTCGATCCGCTCGATGACCGAGCGGCGGTCGTCGAAATTCTTGGCTTCGATGACCGACGCGTACGACGGCTGCTCGAGGGCCGACATGATCCTGGGATAGGCGTCGAGCGAACGGGCTTTGACGATCAGGGTCGCGCCGAGCGGATTGCCTTCGAGTTCGCCGAGCGACGCCAGGACGTCGTCATCGTTCTTATGCAGGTCGGAAAACCGTTCGAGCGCCCGGGCGGCCGAAACGTACTCGACGTCCTTGACCTCGGGCAGGCTCAACAGGAATATTTTGACCGTCTGGACGCGATTCTCTTCGGTCTCGGGCGTGAAATAGACGCTGACGTCGACCTTGGCCCGCACGGCCGAAAGCGCGACCTTGCCCAGGACGTTGAGCGCCAGCAGCATGTTGGCCGAAACCAGCGTCAGAATCAGCACGCTGACGGTCGCCAAGGTCAGCCAAATGTTTCGTTTGAGGCTCCTGGCGGCGGTGCCGATGACTCGGGCGGCGGTGACGAGGATCATAGCAGGTACTTTCCTTCTTCCTGGTCCGAAACGATGAGGCCGCGATCGAGGGTGATGACGCGGCGGCGCAATTCGTTGACGACCTCGCGGTTATGGGTCACCAGGACGATGGTTGTGCCGAACGAATTGATCTTCTCGAGCAAGGTGATGATCTCGCGGGTGTTGAGGGTGTCGAGATTGCCGGTCGGTTCGTCGGCGACGATGATCTTGGGCCGGTGCACCAGCGCCCGGGCGATGACCACGCGCTGCTGTTCGCCGCCGGAGAGCTGGCGCGGATAGCGGTCGCGCTTGTCGAGCAGGCCGACGATATTGAGTGCCTGGGGCACGATGTGGCGCACCTGTGTCGGGCTGGCGCCGCAGACCTCGAGGGCGAAGGAGACGTTTTCGGCCACTGTTTTCTTGGGCAGCAACTTGAAATCCTGGAAGACGACGCCGATCTGCCGGCGCAAGAGCGGGATGTCGGACGGTTTGATCTCGGAAATATCCCAGCCGCCGATGATGATCTGGCCGTGGCTCGGATGCTCCTCGGCGATAAGCATCTTCGCCAGGGTGGTCTTGCCGGTGCCGCTCTGGCCGACGATCGAGACGAACTCGCCCGGCCGGATATGCAGATTGATATTCTGCAAACCGACGATGTCCGGGGGATAAGTTTTCGAAACGTTTTTCAGGCGGATCATGACGGTTGCAAAACTATGACTACAGTATATACTAGCTCCGTTGCGCCACCAAATAAGTGTAAAAGAGTACCGAGAAAATAACCGCTTTTGTCCCCCGCGCGGGGTTAGTACAATGGCAGTACATCTGCTTCCCAAGCAGAGGACGCGAGTTCGATTCTCGTACCCCGCTCCAAACCGAATAACGCCACCTTAGCTCAGCTGGCAGAGCAATGCTTTCGTAAAGCAGAGGTCCCGGGTTCGAACCCCGGAGGTGGCTCCATGCAAAACACCCTCGCCGATCGGCGGGGGTGTTTTGCATGGCGGTTATTTCACGAATTTCCTGACCTTGGCGTTCTCGACCGCCTGCTTGATGAACTCGTCGATGTTCGGCGCCGAAATCAGGATGTGGCGAGCTTTGACCTGCTCGACGGAACCGTCCTTGGCCTTTTTGATATCCTCGAGCAAAACGATGTGCGTGCCGAACTTCGTCTCGATCAGGCCGCTGGTTTCGCCTTTCTTGAGGCTGAAAACGCCGTTCTCGAACTCCGGCACCATTACACCCTTGCCGAACCAGCCGAGGTCGCCGCCGTTCTGGGCATGGGAAGGATCACCGCTGTATTTCGCGGCCAGATCCTCGAATTTTTCTCCGGCTTTCAGTTTATCGAGTACTTCATTCGCCTTGGCGAAACGCTCTTTGGCCAGTTCCGGATCCTTGGCCAGCGCCTCGGCCAGCTTCTGGGTCAGCAGATACGGTCGGACGACCTTGTCTTTGAATTGGGCCGTGGTCCAACCGTAGAGGTCTTTGATCTGCTGCTCGATCCCGCCGCCGCCGGCCGCGGACAACTTGGCGAATTCGGCGTCGATATCTTCGCCGCTCACCGACACTCCCCTCTTGGCGGCCTCGGCATCGAGCACTTCGACGCTGACCAGCCGCTCCATGACCTGGGTCTTGAGTTCGTCTTCGGTCGGAATCTGGCCCAAGGCGCCGGCCTGCCCCTGTTCTTTCTCAAAAAAATTCCTGATCGCCTCGAGATCCTCGATGTAGGTCGAGAGCCGAACGACTTTGCCGTCGACCGTGGCCGCGGGATACGGCACGACGCTCAAGACTGCGCGGCTGACCGCGCCGTGCCAGCCGTTGGTGTATACGCCGACGCCGACGACGCCGGCTACCATGACAGCCATCACGCCGATACCGATGCCGGCGCCCATGAGCATGCTCTTGGCGACCGTCGTGCCCGGCGATCGCGCGGGTTCCCCCGATGTCTCTTTAACTTCAACGCCGTCCATGCGTGTGGTCATACAGATGGATCAATGAAAAAAATATGCCAGCCATTTGCGAATATTCGACGAGCCGCCGCCGGGAAGTTTCCCTTTGGTTTCGCCGGTCGCCACCGAGGCGGCCGAAGCCGACGGTTCCTTGACGATGATAACCGATTCGCCGGGTCGCTGCAAACCGAGCTTGAGCCGGGCTTCGCGCTCGATCATCTCCGGCCGGGTGAAACGCTGTCCGATCTCGCCGATCTCGGCGTTCTTGGATCGCAGATCGCCGGATTGCCGTTCGAGCCGATCGATCTCGATGGCGAGGGCGCGGTTGCGGGCGTATTCGCCCGAGACGCCCCAGGCCACGAACGCGAACAGCAGCGCGTTCAGGATCAGAACGCGTTTCAACTTGAGGTAGCGGATGAGGCCGGTCGGTGCATGGGACATTTCAGTCCATTCGTGGCTCGGCCGCCGATGGCGGCACTCCCGCATCTAAGTTCATTCGAGGGTCGCTGCCTTTCTTGCGGACGGCGTCCTGCAGCGTGACCAGGAAGGCGCGGGCTTCGGCATCGTTCATGGAGGCCGCCGCTTCGATGAGCTGGGCGCCGTGGCTGGCGCGTCCGTCGCCGACTTCGGCGGCGCGTCCGGCCATGAGTTCGGTGATCAGATGATGCGCTTCTTTGGGGTCGTAGACGTGCTGAAGTTCAAGGTTGGTGGCCGTGCCGGCGGTCTGGATGCCGAGCATGCCGTAACGGAAGACCGTGCCCCAGAAGCCGCGAATGGCGTACGACACGTCCTGAATCCGCTCGAGCGGCGCCACCGAAACGACCCGCTCGAAAAATCCCTGCTGGTCGATATCCATGATGCGCTGGTTGGTGATGACGAAGGCGTTCCAATACCACATGACCATGAGGCGCAGGGCATAGATCGCGCCGATGCCGATCGAAGCGGCGGCGATGGCCGGGCCGGCGTACCGCAGCCGCATCAACGGCACCAAAAAGAAGATCGGCGCCGCCACCAAGGCGAAGGCCAGGGCGAACTTGGGCACGTAAACCAAAAAATAGTGGCGCACCACGCGGATGACCCTTTCGCCGTCTTTGAGATGGATGGCCGTAGAGATGTTCATGGCCGTTTCTTGAGGGCTTCGCGCGCTTTTACGCGGTCGTCCCAGGGGATTTTTCGTCCGCCGGCGACGACCATCGCCTGTTCGGAGCCTTTGCCGGTGATCAGGACGAGATCGCCCGGTTGCGCCAAAGCGACCGCCTTATCGATGGCTTGGCCGCGGTCGAGGATCAAAAACAGGTCCTGCCCCTCGATTTTACCATGTTCGGCGGCTCCGCGGGCAACGTCGGCGATGATGCGCGCCGGGTCGTCGTCATAAGGATCTTCGTTGGTGACGATGACGACATCGGCGTTCTGCGCCGCCAGTCGGCCCAGGATCGGCCGCCTGGAGACGTCGCGGCCGCCGCCGGTCGAACCCAATACGTGGATGACGCGTTTTTTCGGCAGCAGGGCGACGACCTCGTAGAGTTTTCGGAATGATTCCGGCTCGGGAGCGTAATCGACGATGACCGTAAACGGCTGGCCTTCGTCGATGCGTTCAAGGCGGCCGGGCACGCCGGTAATTTTCGCCAAGGCGTTGGCCATCACCGGGAGCGCGATCCCCTGCGACAAACCGATGGCAATGGCGGCCAGCGCGTTTTCAACGTTGAAAGCGCCGGGCATGGCCAGGCTGAAGCGGGTGTCGCGGACGGCGAACGTCGAACCGGCCGGCCTCATGTCGGCATCGAGCGCTTTGACGATGGCGAGCGGCCAGACGGCCAGCTGCGGCTCGCCGCGCTTGTCGGCCGGCTCCAGGTAAAAGCCGTATTTTTTGTTGACGCGGAAATCGAGGAAATATCCGGCGTGCGGCGAGGCCAGATTGGCGACGATCGCCTTTTTGACGTCGCGGCGGCCGCGGCCGTCGGATCCGGGCAAGCGCTTGATCGGATCGTCGGCCAGTTTGGCGAAGAGTTCGCCCTTGGCTTTTTTATAGTTCTCGAATCCGCCGTGCGATTCGACATGTTCGGGCGTGAGATTGGTGAAAACGGCGGCGTCATAATGGATGCCGAGATGGCGATGCTGTCTGATCCCCTCGGAAGAGGTTTCGACGATGGCGTACCGGCAGCCGGCGCGAACCATCTCGGCGAGCATTCGCTGCAGGGCGAAACGGCCGAGCATGGTCATCTTGGTATCGTTGAGCCGGTCTTTGCCGGCGATGCGAAAATTGACGGTCGTGGCCAGGCCGACCTTGAACCCGGCTTCTTCCAGCACGGCGGCGATGAAGTTGCAGGTCGTCGATTTGCCGTTGGTGCCGGTGACGCCGATGACGATCATCTTTTCGGAGGGGCGGCGGTAGACGATCGCGGCGAGATGCGCCAAAGCGCGATGATAGTAATCAAAAACTTTCGCCGGCAGGATTTTCTTGAGCAGGCTTTTCATGAAAATGAGGCTATCACGCCGGCTTCGAGTCCGACAAGCGAGCGGCCTAGCCTGTTTGCCGGGCGCGTGTTAGGGTCAAAACAGACGCTCCTTCGAGCATCAGCAGAGAGGTGAGTCATGGACGACCCTGTGGCCGCTGATTCCGAGCCCCGCAGGAGCGTGGGGCGCCGGACTTACGGTATCGCGATGTTCCTGATGATTTCCGCCGTCATCGGCCTCGGTTTCCTGGTCGCCGACCTGGGACCGCTCCAGGTAGCCGCGCCCGAACCAGCCAAGCCGCGCGTCGAGATCGGACTGGCCGGCAAATTTCTGGAAGACCTGCCCGCGCCGATCAAAGCCGGCGCGGCCCAGACCGTGGTCATCAACAAGCGCGGAACCGGATTCGTCCTGCAGGACGACGTCGTCATCACCGCCGCCCACGTCGTCGACTACAACGAGGGCGGACCGGCGCTGGTCAACTTCTCCGATGATGATGAACGTCCCGGACTGATCGTCAGGAGCCCGATCCTGCACGATACGGCGATCATCTTGGTCAAGTGCAAGGCTGACAAGGCTCTGACGCTCGATGAGCGCCGCCTGAAGGCCGACGACCAGCTGCGCATCGCCGGCTTCGACTTCGCCATCAAGGACGGCGTCGGCTACATCATGCGCTACGTGCGCGGCGCCTCGGCGATTCCGGACGGCCATATGACCGGCGCCGTCTCTCCGATGAGCACCAGCCTGATCGCGCTCGAGGACGAGCTCCGCCGCCACTACAAGATCCCGCGGCTGCGGGCGTTGGCGCCGATGGTTCACCCCGGCAACTCGGGATCGCCGATCTTTACCTTGGACGGCACGGTGGTCGGCATGGCGGTCATCTACCAAGGCACGCACGGCCGCACCTTCATGGTGCCGGCGAAGACCATCCGCGCGGTGCTCGAAGATGTCGGCATCGAGGAAGAGGCCGGCCGATAAAAAACGCCCTGTCATTGACAGGGCTTTTACTATTCGGGCAAGAGGCCGCGCCGATACGGCACCAGCGCATAGTCGTTGCCGGACGCAGGCAGGCCGGAACGCGGATCGCCCCGGCGGAAGACGATGCCCGGCGGGACCGCAAAGTCCCGAGGCGGCGTCTGCGAATGGGCGTGAGACATGAATTCGAGCCAGATCGGCAAGGCGGCGCTGCCGCCGGTGATGTCCTCGCCGATGGTGCCCGGCTTGTCGCGACCGACCCAGACGCCGGCCAGGAGATCGGCGGTGAAGCCGATGAACCAGGCGTCCTTGGAACCGTTGGTGGTGCCGGTCTTGCCGGCGGCCGGCCGGCCGAGCTTCCGCGCCCGAACGGCGGTGCCGTTCTCGACCACGCCCCTCATCATGTCCAGGACTATGTAAGCGTCGGCCGGATCCATGCGCTGGCGCGGCGGACGCTGCTGCTCCGGCGACGAGAGGTCGAACAAAACGTCGCCCTTGGCGTCGACGATCTTCTCGATGAAGACCGGCTTCACCTCCCGGCCCTGGGCCGGAAAAGTCGCGTAGGCGTAGGCCAGCTCCATGAGATGGACGTCGACGCCGCCGATGGCGATGCTGTCGTAGCGCGGGATATCGGAGGAGATGCCCAGCCGGTGCATCGTCTCGATGGTCCGATTGATGCCGACGACCTCATCGACCAGCCGGCAGGCGGCAGTGTTGAGTGAAAGCGCCAGTGCTTGTCGCAGCGTGACCGTACCGTAGTACTTGTCGCCGAAGTTCCTGGGCGTCCAAGTGGTTCCGTCGCCCGAGGGCTTGGAAAAACGGCCGTCGAAAATCTTGTCGGTCTCGCGTTTGCCCTTCTCGATGGCGGCGGCATAGACGAAGGGCTTGATGGCCGATCCGACCAGCCGGCCCTTGCCTTGGTAGGCGCGGTTGAATTGCGACAGACCGAAGTCATAACCGCCGACCATGGCCCGCAGTTTGCCGGTCGCCGGTTCCAGGACGATCATGGCCGCTTCGATGGTCGGCTGCTGGGTCAGGAAGGCGCGCAACTCGGTTATCCCATCCTTAGCCTTTCGCCGCCGCACCGCCTTGAGGCGCACGTTGATGATGTCGCCGGGACGGATCTGGCGCTGGAAACGGCGCTCCCAATCGGCGACGCGCGGAAGGTCGACGGCGGCCAGGAGGAATTCCTCCTTGCCGATGGCGAGATGGACTTCGGCCGGCGTCCGTCCGGTGACCATGGCTTGGTAAGCGCGGCCGGGCTGCGCCGCCAGCGAAACTATTTTGGCCGGGCCGGTTTCTTCGTAGGCGCTGGGCGGCCCCGTCCGGAAGCTCTGCGCCCGGACGCCTTCGAAGTGATCCACCGGTCCGCGAAAGCCGAGGCGTAGATCGAGATCGTTGAGGCCCCGGCGCACCGCCAATTCGGCGTATTGCTGGGTCGCGGTCGAGATGGTCGTATGCACGGTCAAGCCGTGGCGATAGAGCCCGTCTTTCCCGTACTTCGCGCTCACGTACTTGCGTACGAATTCGACGAAATATGGCGCGGCCGTGGCATTGATCGAAACTGAATTCGCGACCAATCCGATCGGTTCGGCCTTGGCGGTTTCGTACTCGCCCTTGGTGATGAAGCCGTTCTCAAGCATCCGATTCAGGACGTAGAGCTGACGCTTGCGGGCCTCATCATACTTCTTGGACGGCGCATACCTGGCCGGCGCCGGCAGCAGGCCGGCAAGCATGGCAGCCTCGGCCAGCGTCAATTGATCCGGCTTCTTGGCGAAGTAGTTCTCGGCCGCCGCCGCCAAACCATGGGCCTCATCACCGAAGTAGCAGTGATTCAGATAGATGTCCAGGATTTCATCCTTGGTCATCGTGCGCTCGACGCGGCGGGCCATGATCGCCTCCTTGAACTTGCGTTCGAAGGAACTCTCTTTGCCGACCAAGAGCTGTTTGACCACCTGCTGGGTGATCGTCGAGCCGCCCTGGACGGTTTTGCCCTCCTGGAGATTGGTCTCGGCAGCCTTGAGGATGCGCCACTTGTCGATGCCGTGATGACGGTAGAAACGCTTGTCTTCGGCGGCGACGAAGGCCTGCCGGACGTGCACCGGGATGGCGTCGAGACCGACGACGATGCGCTTCTCCAGGAAGAACTCGCCGATGACCTCGCCTTCGGCCGACAGCACGCGAGTAACCTTCATCGGCTCGTACTCGGTGAGCTTCAGAAGGTTCTTGGGCAGCTGCGGTTCGAACAACCGGTACAGGAACACCGCTTCGGCGGTCGCGCCGACGCCGCCTACAAAAAGTAGGCAGGCGAGAATGCGAATCGACGAGAGGTGGCGCTTGAGGCTCCACCAGCGCGGCGGCGGTTGCCGCGCCGGCATGACGAGTCGCGGCCAACCGACGCCGCAGGCCGAGAGACTAGCCATGACGGCGGCCGAAATCGTGACGGCGATATCGCCGACGGCCTCGTGGGCGACGGCGGCGATGACGGCGACGATCAGGGCCATGACGATGGCCCAGGCGGCTCTGAAGATGAACAGCAGCCGATGCTTGGCTCGGGCGTTTTCCATGGGGGAACTCCTGGTTGTAAAGGGGCGATTCCGCCCTGCGGGCGGATGGCAAAAACTACCACGCATGAGACCGAGCGTCAATCATGGAAACAAATAACCGCGATGATCGCGAGTACAAAAAACCTCCCTCGAAAAGAGGGAGGATCAGTCGCAGTGCACGGTCAGCGTCCAGCCTTCGTAGATGAAGCTTCGACGGATGACCGAGGGCGCGTCGCAGGCATGCGCGTCGGACGAGGCGGTGACGCAGACCGCGTGCCGGCCGCCGCGGACCTCGAAGGCGGCGCTGGCTCCTTTGGCGACGGCGCCGATGTCGCGGCCGTCGACCGAGACGCGCTGCGGACGTCCGCAATTGCGGTTGTCGATGACGAACAGCACGGTGACCGAGGCCAGATCGTCGCCGATGACGGTCTCATCGTGATTTTCGACCGGCGGGACGGGACGCGGCGGATAGGTACGAACCCGGCCTTGAGCAACCTCTTCGCTCGGCGGGACGACGTCTCCGGCGGCATGCGCGGCCGTGAGGCTCGATATCTTGCAGCCGACGGCATCCAGCTCGCGCGCCAGGCCGGCATCGAAGGCCGAGATCGTCTCGCGAAGATCCCTGCGGCTTCGGTCGAACATCGCTCGGATGCCGCGGACATTGACGGCGTACTCGGCCGGCAGACCGTCGGTCTCCCCCCAGCGATGCCGCTCAAGAATGTCGTCATGGCGCCAGGCCATCTCGCGATCCAAGCGGCGCATGGTTTCGAGCGCTTGCGCCTGGTTGACGTAGGGCATCGCGATTTCGGCGGCCGGACAACCGCGTTTTCCGGCGCCGCGGCGAACGCTCAATGACGTCATGATGGCCGCGTAGGCGCGATCGTGATCGTCCCGAGCCGCGGCGAATTCCCGCGCGGCGGCGTCGAATCGCGCGATCGAACGGCGATAGCGTTCAACGTCCCAAAAGGGCTCGTCGAGCGCGGGCGCCGGCAGCGCCAGATTCTGATCCCGATCGATGGCGTCCAACGCCTGCCGCACATTCGGGTTCTCCGGATCGAGGGCGAGGGCTTCCAGGAGTGTTTGCCGAGCCGACATGTTTTCTCCCGGCCGATAGCGCATGACGGCCCGCAGATACAGGTCGGCCGGTTCCGGTTTGTTTGCGGCCGACTCTTCGATCATAGCGGCCGCGATTTCGCGCTTGCCTTGATACCAGGCCAAAACGGCCGCGTTCCGCGCCGCAAGTTTGCGGTAGACGGGATGCTTTTCGGCCATGGCGGCGAACATCCTGGCGGCGCCGGCATGATCACCCTTCAGGTGCAGGACGCCGGCGATGCCGGCCATGAAGCGCGGATCCGACGGCGCTCGATTCTGGCCGGCGGCGTAGGCCGCGATCGCCTGATCGTAGTCGCCGCGCGTCCGCCGCAGGTCGCCCAAAAACTTGTAGGCGCTGACCCGGTCGGGACGCTCGGCGGCGATGGCTTGGTAGACCGCCATGGCCTTGGCATGCTCGCCCGCGCTGACGTAGGCCGCGCCGAGTTGAAACCGGGCGGCGATATCGCGCGAATCCAGGCCGGTGATGGTCTCCAGGACCGAGACCAGTTGCGCGGTGGCGTTTCGGGCGGCATAGATATCGGCCAGGGCCCGTCGAGCGTCAAGATGCTCGGGGCGGGCCGCGACGACGGCGACGAGTTCGGCTTCGGCTTCGCGATCGCGGCCGAGGCGCGCCAGCGCCCGGCCGTTGAGATACCGCAGGTCGACGCCGTTCGGCAAAATCTGCAGGGCGGCGGCGGCGTTATCGGCGGCGGAGGCGTAACGGCCCAAAATGTAGTCGACCGAAGCCAAACCGTAACGAGCCCAGAGGTCGCGGGGTCGCGCCTCGATGGTCAACAGATACAGTTCCCGGGCGGTCTTCGGCCGTCCGGAGATCTCGTTGACGTAACCGAGGTATCGGCGGGCGCTGTCGAACTCCCGATCGACCTTGAGGGCTTTCTCGAGCCAGGCAATGGCGGATTCATGGTCGATCCGGCGGCCGTCGTAGCCGACGGCATCGCGGACGCCGCGGCCGAACAGGATGACGGCATAGGGATCGAGGTCTTCATGAACGAAGCAGTCGACGCCGGGCGAAAGCCCGGCTCCGGCCATGACTTCGTCTCGAAGCGCCTGGAGGACGTCGTACATTTTCTCGCGAGCCATGATTCTGGTCGCTTCGAAGGCGAGCCGGTCCTCGACGGCATCGTACAGGCGCAAAGCCATGTACATATGCTCATCGGTTCCGCCGTAGGATCCGACAAAGATCCAGCGGGCTCCGGCCGCCGAAGCGATGATCGGCACGTCTTCCGCCTGGATCGGCGCGGATACGCCGACGCGTCCGGCATCGAAAACCAAACCCGGACCGTGAGCCGGCGCCAGATGCTTGCTGCATTGCAGCGACTCGGCCAAGAGCGCGGAGAGGGCCGGCGCGTAGTCGCGGCGGCTGGAGGCGTCGGCACGCTCGAACGACGCCACGACGTAAGTATCGGCGCCGCGCGCCGCGCCGGAAGTCAACAGAAGGAAGGCGACGACGATCATCGAAGGGCATGGTCGAATGGGCATGACAGACCCCTTTCGTTTTTTTGCTTGGAAGGAACACTCCGCGCTTCCGCGGAGCCATCTTTTATAGCACTCCCGACGCCGGATGTACAGTTGCAGTGCGGCCGCTCCGGTGCTAGGATCGTGCGGGAGGCTTTCATGGAAAACGCTCTTTCCGGCCTTTCTTTCGGCGGCATCAAGCGACGTTACCGGGCGGCTACCGAGGCGCTGGCGCTTCTCTTCCCGCTCTGGGTCACGCCCAACGGCCTCACCTGGTTCCGGCTGTTCCTGGCCCCACTCGCCTATCTCTCCTTTCACAACGGCGAGTACGCCGCCGGAACGTCATGCTTCCTGATCGGCGCCGGCCTCGACCTCTTCGACGGCGCCTTGGCCCGGGCCCGCAACCTCGTGACCGCATTCGGCGAATTCCTGGACCCGCTGGTCGACAAGGTCTTCGTCGCCTGCATCCTGTTCTCGCTCGTCGACCAGCTTCCTTCAACGATATTTTTCTTCATGACGATCAATATCGGCGAAGTCGCGCCGGTGTTCGTCTGGATCAACGTCGGCTTCGCCGCCGCCCTGACCGCGCTCCGCCTGGTCAAGATCGCCAAGGGACTGAACGTCGCCGCCAGCGAGGCCGGCGGTCTCAAAATGGTGCTCGAGCTGCTGATGCTGGCGCTCCTGGTTGCCGGCGGCTGGTCCGGCGGCGACTGGCTGCTCGGCGGCGGTTTCCTGCTGCTCATGATCATGCCGATCTTCGCCGCCAACTCGTTCTTGAGCCAGATCCAGCCTCTCCTCGACCGCGAACCGCGATGAGCGGTTCTTTTCATATTGATCTTCGGGCTGCGGCGTGCTAACCTTCTTCCGGTCCGCAACCATCCGACCAGTCCGGATGCACCGGCCCAGGAGGCTCTGATGGCGTATTCATCCAAGGTCATTGACCACTACGAGAATCCCCGGAACGTCGGATCGCTCGACAAGAACGACCCCAACGTCGGCACCGGCCTGGTCGGCGCCCCGGCCTGCGGCGACGTCATGAAGCTGCAGATCCAGGTCGAGGAGCGCGACGGCGAACTGATCATTACCGACGCCAGATTCAAGACCTTCGGCTGCGGCTCGGCGATCGCTTCCTCCTCCTATGTCACCGAGCTGCTCAAGGGCAAGCCGATGGCGGAGGCGGAGAAGATCACCAACCAGCAGATCGCGACCGAGCTTTCGCTGCCGCCGGTCAAAATTCATTGTTCGGTGCTGGCCGAGGACGCGGTCAAGGCAGCCGTGCAGGACCTGCGCAAGAAACGGGCCGAGCTGCAGGCGGCGCAGGCACAGAAAGCGCCGACTGAGGCCATTGCTCCGGCAGCCATGCCGCCATCACATGGAACTCTGACGCCGCTCCCGTCCGAGAGCCCGGCGCCGCCGCCGATGGCCGAAAAAGACTGCTAGGGCGCCGCCCATCTTCTCCAATCCCGCAATCGCGGGATTTTTTGTTTGTCGGCGAGGAGTGTAAGATGAAGACGTATGCTGTTCCGCGATCGTCAGGATGCGGCCGTCAAACTGGCCGAGAAACTCGCCAAGTACCGCGGCAAACCAGACGTCACGGTCGTCGCCTTGCCGCGAGGCGGCGTCGTCCTGGGACGGATCGTTGCCGACGCGCTCGAGGCTCCGCTCGATCTGGTCGTGCCGCGCAAAATCGGCGCGCCGGAAAACGAAGAGTACGCCATCGGCGCCATCACCGAAACCGGCGAGGCGGTCTGGAACTCCGCGGAACGGGCGCGGGTCAGCGATGCCTATGCCGCGGCGGCGATGAAAAAGGAGCGGACCGAGGCCGAGCGGCGGCTGCGCCTTTACCGAAAAAACCGGCCGGCGCGGAATCTGCGCGCCAGGACGGTGATCATCGTCGACGACGGCATCGCCACCGGCTTCACCATGCGCGCCGCCATCAAGTCGATAAAAAAAGAACGGCCGAAAAAAATCGTCGTCGCCGCGCCGGTTTCGCCGTCGGACGCGCCGGAGGAACTGCGGGCCGAAGCCGACGAAGTCATCGTCTTGGCGACGCCGGCCCTGTTCGGTTCCATCGGCGCTTTCTACGAGCATTTTTCCCAGGTCGACGACGATGTCGTAGTTCGCCTCATGAATTGACTATGCAAGCCTTCACTCTCCCCGAGCCGCTGCCAGTCGAAAAAAATCTCGCCGCCATGCTGTCCCGGGGCCGTCCCGGCCAGGCCGAATGGAGCCGATTCCCGAGCGGCGAACATTTCGTGCACGTCAGCCTGTCGTCGACGCATGCCTGCGTGGCCGGCCGATCCTTTCCGCCGGGCGACAACTTACTGATGACCGCGCTGCTGTGCGACACGCTGCGCCGCAACGGCGCCCAAGAGATCACCCTGGCGCTCCCCTATTTCGCCTATTCGCGCCAAGACCGCCAGCAGCTCGCCGGCGATCCGCTTTCCGCCGGCGCCATTCCGACCCTCTTGGCCGCGGTTGGCGTCAAGCGCATCGTCACCGCCGACATTCACAGCACGCTGGCGCTCGAGGCCTCGCCGATTCCGATCGAAAGCGTGAGCATGTTGCCCGATTTCGCCGCCGTACTGCGCCCCAAGCTCCGGCCGGCGCCGTTCACCGTCGTCGCGCCGGATCATGCCAGCAGGATCCGGGCCGAGGGGCTGACGGCGCTCCTGGGCGGCGTACCGATCGCCTGGATCGAAAAAGAACGGACGCGCTTCAAGGGCGTGACGGCCCGTGGCCGCTCCGGCGAACTGGCCGGAACCACTGCAGTGCTCATCGACGACATGCTCGACACCGGCGGAACGATCGAGGCGGCGGTCCGCATGCTCAAAAAAGAAGGTTTTAAAGAATTCCATCTGGCGATAACGCATCCGATTTTTTCGAAAGGAGCGGTGCCGCTGCTGCGCAAGCTCGGTTTCAGCTCGGTCGTGGTCGGAAACACCATGCCGATCTCGTCCGAGGCCAAGCGCCTGCGCGGCTTCACCGTCGTCGACGCCGCCCCCCGGCTGGCCGAGGCGATGGCATAAAAAACCGCGCTTGGGGCGCCGGTCAGATTTCGTTGATCTTGGCCGCCAGAATAAAATCGTTGATGAACAGGCCGCCGATGGCATGCGTCCAGATATCGAGATCGACGCGGTTCCAATGGATGGAGAAGTCGGGGTGATGCCCTTCGGCTTCGGCGATATCGCCGACCTTGTTGACGAAGACCATGGCGGCGGCAAAATCCTTGAACTTGAACTTCCGGCTGATTTTCTTCGCCTCGGCATCGAGGGACCAGCCGGGTGTTTGCGCCAGCAATTCCTCGGCTCTCGGGCGCGAAATCGGCGGTACGCCGCCTTCACAGGGCACGCATTTCTGTTTGGTAAGCGGGAGGTCCATAGTCGTTTCTTTTACCAAAAATCGGGTTATTTTTCCGTCGCCAGTATAGCATGTGCCAATGAAAAGAACCCCGCTGGCCGCGGGGCTAGGAAAACTTGGCCATGAGGCGGGTACCGAGATCAAGCAGATAAGACGTTCCGGTCCGGGAGTCGCGCCGCTCAAGATGCCGCTCCATGAAGTCGGGCAGAACCTCGCCCTGAAAGCGCGGCGAGGCGATGCCCCAGGCGATCGCAGCGACCGAATCGGTATCGCCGCCCCAGCGGATGGTCCGCTCAAGCATGGCCATGAGCGACGGTTCGCGCCGAACCAAAGTAGTGACGGCATGCACGGTCGTGATGGCGACCGAAGCGGCCGGCGTTCCGGTGACGGGCCCGCCGGGCCAATCCTCCATGAAGATCTGCTGGAACCGGCGGTCTTCTTTGGGCAGATAGGTCAGGCAGTAGGCAGCGGCGTTGTAGAGCGGCCGAACTTCATAGAGCGAGAAGTGGCTCATTAGGGCGATCGCCCGGGCGCTGAAGCGTCCTTCGGGCGTGTCATGGGTGACGCTCGCCTGGACAGTGGCGGCTTCAAGCACCTCTTCGATGGTCGGCAGGACGCCGAAGGGCACGGCTCGCATGGCAGCGCCGTTCTTGACCGAGTCCGGCCGGATCTCTTTCAAAAACTGCCAGCCATCATGCGTCAGCTCCAGAAACGACTGAAACAGGCGCGAGTATCCTTTGCGCCGGCCGCCGTGTCTGAACTGGCGGACATAGGCGTCGGCGAACATCAGCCGCATATACGGCGCCGGATGCTCGAGGAGTACATGGACGTTGGCGGCCGACATCTCGGTGTCGTCGGTGTAGCACCCGGCGCGATGATCGAGCGTCGGATGCTTGACGTAGCGCTTGAAATGCAGGCACTCGTCGAGCGTGTCGCGGTCGCGCGGCAGTTTGACGTACTCAACGGCCGCCGCGTAGGCGTCGGCGATGGCGATACGGACCAGCAGCTTCGGATCGGGATTTTTCATCGTATCCTCCTCGGTGAAAGGGCCGAGGTGCGACCATAGCATTCGGAAACATCAACGTCAATCCAACTCATCAGTTCCGATTATCGCATGCATCTAACGGAGGTTGCGGGCCAGGAAATCGAGGGTTTTGGCCCAGGCGTCGGCCGTTTCCTTGGGTGCATAGTTGGCACCCGAAGGATTGGCGAAGGCGTGGCCGACGCCGGGATACACATGGATCTCCCCGGGAACGCCGAGTTTCTTGAGCGAAGCCTCGAAGGTCCGGACGCCGCTGACCGGAATCGCCTGATCCTGGTCGCCGAAGACCCCCAGCACCGGCCAGGTGATGTTCGCCAGCGCCTTTTCGTCGGTAACCAGGTTGCCGTAGTAGATGACGGTGGCATCGAGACGCTCATTGAGAGCGAGTTGCAGCGACTGGCCGCCGCCGAAACACCAGCCGAGCGAAGCCATCTTGGTCGCTCCTTGCCGCCGCAAAAATTCCATGGCGGCGCGCATGTTGTCGATGGCGTCTTTCTGGTCGAGCGCGCCGACGGCGGCCCTGGCTTCGGCCTGGTCTGCCGCCACCTTGCCGTACAGATCGACGGCCAACACCAGGTAGCCTCGGCCGGCGAGTTCGCGCGCCATGGCCCTGATGTTGTCATTCAACCCCCACCATTCGTGGATCATGACCACGCCGGGGTAGGCCTTGGCGTCGTCAGGCCCGACGAAATACCCTTTACGATCGCCGAAATAGGCGACGTTTTCACCGCGCACCGCGACCGCTTCGGCATTCTTGAGGGCCGAGGCGTTCGTGGCCGCGGGCGGCGCGGCGGAACGGCGATCCGAAAGCGCCAAGGCGCCGATGATGACTGCGCCGAGACCGATGAGCAGCAAAGAATGTTTGGATATTTTCATAAACTAGACGGCACGGCGCGATCATAGCGCCGATCATTTGGCGAACGGCGTCTTGTCCTCGAACCAATCGCGGTCGAGCGGCTTGAAGGCGTACAGCGCGGCATTCAAGGAAGCGTAGATGCGGGCCGGAGCCGAGGCCAGCCAGATGTTGGTCCGAGCATGATTGGTGGTCGGCTCCCACTCCAGGAATGGATACCAATTGACGCCGTCGGGCGAGACGACGATGCCCGACTTCGGCACCACCGATACGGTCTCGTTGGCCTCGGTATGGAAGGCGGCATAGTAGATGCCGTTGTCGTTGATGATGCTGTAGCAGTAGCCGGCGAAATTGTACTTGGCCGGACGGAACACGTCGGTCGTAGTGTCAGCCCAAAGGTCGTAAATGGCGATGCCGGCGGCCCGGAGCCGATCCGGACACAGAAGATAACGGTTGCCGCCGGACATGGCGGTCGCCGCGGTAAAGCCTTCGTCCCAGACCTTGCGCCAGCTGTTGCCGCCGTCGGACGACGCGAAGGTAAATCGGGCGATGTCTCCGGTGCCTACGATCAACTGGTCGTTCTTGTCGTTATAGAGCACGCCGTGGAGATGGCGGAGTTTGAATCGCTGATCGTCGGGAGCGTATTGGACGGCGTATTCGGGAAAAATTTTCTGAAAATCGATCCATGGCTCCCAGCTGAAGCCGTCATCGGGACTGCGGTAGAGTATCGGCTGATTGAAACTGTGCAGCGTGCCGTAAACGTTGCCCTTGCCGTCGTCGGCGATCTGCCAGAACATGTCGGCGCCCTCCCTGACCAGATGCCAGGTCTTGAAGGCGTCGCCGGTACGATACATCCGCGACGGGTTGTTGAACTGCACGTACATGACGCCCTTGCCGTCGCCCATGATCCGGATTTCGCCGCGCTGCTGATTGGCGGCGAAGACGCGCACCGGCTTGCCGTTCTCCGGCAAGCGCCAGATGGAACGCATATCGTCAGGCTCGATCACGGCCATGTAGAGCGACTGCGTCGGATTGTGGAAGTACACCTGATAGACGTCGCCGATGGCATCGGTGCCCGGCACGCGCTGATTGCCGATCTTGCCGCCGGTCAGATCGACGCTCGGCGGCGGAAAATAGGTCGGCGTTTCCTCGACGACGCGCTCCGTCGCCGTCTGGGGAGGTTCGGCCGGAACGTCGGCCGGCGACTCGGCCGGGGGCTCGATCACCGGCACTTCGGCGACCGGCAGCGGCAGGAATTGCCGTTCGGATTGATCCGCTTTTTTTTGCTGCAACCAGCTAAAAACAACGGTGCCGAGAGCGCCGATGAGAACGACCGCGGCGATGCCTAGGGAGAAGCGCTTCTTCATGGCTGCATGATACCACCGGATTACTCCATGTCGAGCGGCAGCAGCATCACCTGGCTGACGCCGATGGCGGCGAACCAGGCCAGCAGAAAGACTCCCTCGCGGGCGGTCAGACGCCGTCCGGACCTGACGAAGACGACCATGGTCGCGAGCAAGCCGGCCAGCAGAATGGTGAACGCGAAGTAGGCCGGACCGGTCGGCATCGGGCTCGGCCGCAGAAATCCGATGATGCCGATGATCAAAGGATTGGCGGCTGTCGAACCGAAAAGATGACCGAGCGAAAGTTCGGCGGTACCGCGCCGCCAGGATCGGAAGGCGACCGAAATCTCGGGCAGATTGGTGCCGACCGAGAACAGCAACAAGCCGACGAAAAACGCCGGCACGGCCAAGTCGCGCAGCAGGTTGCGGGTCACGTCGACGATCATGTTCGAGAAGAGGACGACGGCGATGACCGAGGCGATTGCGATCAGCATCTGGCGCTTGGCCCGGCCACGCTGCAGGACCGTCCGATGCTGGGCGTGCGCGGAGCCGTTGCGAACGTAGAGCCAACCGAGATAGACCAGGTATAGGGCGATCAACAGGAGTCCGTCGATGGCGCCGATGACGCCGTCTAGGCCGAGCAGCACCGGCAGAAAGAGATAGGCCGCCAGGTACGGCGCCTCGGCGCGGCCGTCGGAAGTGCTGATCCGGCGATTGGCGATGGCGCTGGCCCCCAGAATGAAACCCATGAGCACGGGGATGCCGCCGAGCAGATTGCCGAGAGAGACGCCGATGATGTTCTCCTTGGCCGCGTTGATGGCGATGGCGATCTCCGGCATGCTCGTGAGGATGCCCAGAGGCACGCCCAGGAGCATGGGAGAAAATCCGAGCCGCTCGCCGAGACCGCGGACCCGTACCACGACGATATCGGCCGACCGGCTCAAGCCGTAAAACAGCAGGCCGAGGATGATAATGCTATTGAGTACGGACATAGTCGGCGATTTCCGTCAGACCGCCGAAATGACGGAAATCATGTAGCCGCCGAGAACGATCAGGAATATCCCGGTCAGCAGCCGCATCAGGCGGCGATGATCTTTACGCCAGGCCTCGAGTGATTCGCCTGACTTGCCGACGTAGACGAGGCCGATGATGAAAAACAACGGCACCACGAAGACGAAATTATAGAGAAGAAGATACGGCACCGCCTTGTCGTAGGCGCCCCTGGCGATCAGGGCCAGAATGGCGAAATACGGAGCGCCGGTACAGGGCAGCTCGACCATGGGCACGAAGAACCCGAGAAAAGCTGCCATGGCATAGCTCAACCATGGGCTTCGCCGGTCGAGCGAGCGGATCATCTCCGTATACCGCTTGATGCGAACGGACGCGCCCGGAATCATTTCGAGCGTGAACCAACGGCCGTACCAAAAGTAATCTTTGATTTCGAGCAGGCCGGCGAGGATGGCGATGATGGCGGCGGTCCAATAGACGAAGCGGGCCAGGCCGACGCCGACCGTAAGGTAAAGAATGCCCAGGCCGAGCAGGAAGTACGTTATATAGACGGCGCTGGCGTAAACCAAACCGCCCAAAAGCATGCGGCGCGGACTCTTGAAGACGGCCATCAGGAAAGTCAGCAGGAATATCAGCACGCCGAAAACGCACGGATTGATGCTGTCGAGCGCGGCCGCAGCGACGATGATCGGAATGGTCAGCTGATCCTCGAACATATTTTTTATTCAGCCGGGCAGCCGAACATTTCCGCCAGTTCTTCCGGCGTCCACACCCCTTCGATGCGCCGCGCTTCGACGCCGCCGCGTTCCTGGATCCAGGTCGGGGTCTTGGCGATGCGCTTGGCGACGCAGCGTTCAACCTGCGGCTCCGGACCGCGCGGATGACATTCGACCTCGTCAATGAAATTGAAAGCAGCGCCGAAGAGTCGCTTCTGCTTGGCGCAAGCCGGGCAGATATACGAGCCGTACATCGAGGCGCCTTGGCCGGTCAGACATTGCGCCAGGATGGAATAGTCGCGCGTCGGTGCGGGTTCGCGCTGCAACCCGTAGGCGGCGAGGCTGAACACAAGTCCGACGGCGGCGGCGCCGATAATCCATTGGTGCCGGATTTTTTCGCCGCCCTTCTTGGCCGCAATCAGAGCCAGGGCCAGGATCGCGACCATGAGCAGCTTCGAAGTTTCGCAAAAGATGCAGATGGCGCCGATGATCGCGATTTCGATCATCAAGAGGTAGGCCGAAAAAACCAGGGAGAAAACCGTGAAGGAGGCGATGATGCCAAAACGGTGCGCCTGGCGCTTGCGCAGAACCAGGACCATGACGGTCAAAAAGTAGGCTAGGCCGAGAATGGATACCGGAACGCCGGCCAGGGTCGCGAAATCGCTCTGACCGACGGCGCTGCAGGATATTTCCTTGCCGAAATCACAGGCCACCAAAGAGACGCCGCCGACATTGAGCTGCGTCAGATAGGCCATGAGGACGGCGCCGAGGCCGGCGAGAATGGCGATGGCGTTGGGCATCGTCCGATCGGTTAGCAAAACTCGCACACATTGGGTGCTTTATCCCCGTCTTTCTTCTCTTCTTCCTTAGTACAGCATTCCTTGCAACAAAAAAGGAGCTCGCCGAGCTTGAGATAGCCCTGGTCCTTGGTCTTTTCTTTGCCGCAACGATGGCATTTGAACAGCTGCTCTTCGGCCATAGGAGTGAAATTACAAACGTCAGTATATCATACCGACCCTAAACCGCTTCGAATAAACTCGACGCCGATGGCGACCAAAATCAATCCCATCACCTTGGCGAACATCAGCGTCCCCTTGGTACCGAGCAATCGCAGAATCGTATCGGCCTTGCGAAACAGAATCATCGAGAGCGCGAGGTTGGCGGCGATGCCGGCCAGGGTCACGGCATAGCCGTATTGCTTGGCCAGAATCACGGCCGAGGTGATGGTGCCCGGACCGGCGATCAGCGGCGTGGCCAGCGGCACGACGCTGACGTCGTCGTGAGCCTCGACGGATTCGCCGCGCAGGCTGAAGCCGAAGATGATTTCAAGGCCGAGCAGCACCAGAATTATGCCGCCGGCGATCCGGAAGCTCTCGATCGAGATATGGAAGGCATCGAGGATGCCGTTGCCGAGGAAAACGAAGACGGTCAGGATGACTGCCGCCCGCACCACCGCCTTATCGCCGAGCCGGCGGCGCGCCTTGGAATCGAGTTTGCCGGTCAGCGACAAAAACGGCGGTACGTTGCCGACCGGATCCATGACGCCGAAAACCGCAAAAAAGGCTTTGAGAAAACCGTCCAAGAAGGGCATGAATTCATCGTACCATGCCGGCCGGGACGATCTGGACGGTTTGGGCGCTGACGCTGCCGTCGTCGTTTTGTGATCCGGTGACGCGAACGCGGGTACCGACCGCGAGGTCGGCGAGGGCGGCTTCGGTTGTCTTCTGCACCTGGGTCTTTTCCGACAAGAAAATTATCTTGGAACCGCCGTCGGGCAGCGTAACGGTTACGCTCGCGTCGTCTTTTTTAAGAATTTCACCGATGACGAAGCCGCCCGGGCCGGTCAGACCTCCGCGGCGCGCTCCGCTGGCGCCGACCGGGCCCTGGGCTCCCCTGCCGCCTTGGCCGGCCGCTCGAAACTCGCCGGCCGCGGCGCGGCCGGGCGCCTTGCTCTTCGCATACGCCTGGCCGCCGAAAAATCCGCCGGCGCCGAAAACGACGGCCGCGACAACGACGAAGGGCAACGCTTTCTTGAGGTCGATCATAACATGGGGTTAAAAAATTCATTCATACCGCAACGCTTCTATCGGATTGAGACGCGAGGCCCGCAGCGCCGGATAGTAGCCGAAAACTATGCCGATGGCGCCGGAAACGCCGACCGAGAGCATGATCGACGATACCGAGACGCGGCTGGCGTAGCCGGCGACCGATCCGATCGCCACCGATACCGCCGCGCCCAACACGATGCCGATGGCGCCGCCGAGAAACGTCAGCGCGACGGCCTCAATAAGGAACTGGGTGCGGATGTCGCGGTTCTTGGCTCCGATCGCCTTACGCAGCCCGATCTCGCGCGTCCGTTCGGTCACGGTCGTGAGCATCATGTTCATGATGCCGATGCCGCCGACGACCAGCGAGATGGCGGCGACGGCCGCGAGGAGCGAGGTCAGCGCCTGCGTCACCTGCGAGATGGTGGCGATGATGTCGGCCTGGCTCAAGATGCTGAAGTCGGCCAGCTCGGCGTTGGGAATGTTGTGGCGGCGCAGCAGCAGGTCGGTGATCTGCTCTTTGAGCGGATCCATCGAGGCCTGATCCGCCGCCTCGACGCTGATGCCGCCGACTTTGGTGCCGCCGGTCAGAAACCGCTGGGCCGTGGTCAGCGGCACGTAGACGGCATCGTCGGGGTTGGCAAAGCCGCTGCCGCCTTTGACCGCGGTGATGCCGATGACCGTGAACTCGACCCGATTGATGCGGACCTTCTGGCCGATGGCGTTCGCGCCTTCGCCGAAGAGATCGTCGCGCGTCGTCGGTCCCAGCACCGCCACCTTGGAGAGGCTGCGCAGGTGCTGATCGCTGACGAAGCTCCCCTGGTCGATCTTGACGTTGCGGGCGGTCAGATAATCGGGGGTCGTGCCCACGATGGTAGTGTTGGTGTTGGTGCCGCGGGCCGTGACCTGAAGGCGCGAGGAAGTCTCAGGCGCGACCGCCTTGGCCAGCGGCAGTTCCTTTTTGATCGCCTCGGCATCGTCGATCGTCAAGGTCGAGGCCGAGCCGCGGCCGGCGCTGACTTGCGCGCCCGGCCCGGTCTGGGCGCCGGGCCGGACCATGAGCAGATTCGAGCCGAGCGCCTGGATATTGGAAGCGATCGAATCTTGGGCGCCTTGGCCGAGCGAGACCAGGGCGATGACCGAACCGATGCCGATGACGATGCCGAGGATCGTCAAACCGGACCTGGCCTTGTTGACGGTCAGGGCGCCGTAGGTTTCCTGGATGATGTCAGATGCCCTCATGGCGGTGATCGATGACGCGGCGCTTGAAATGGTTGCCGTCCTCGACGATCAGTCCGTCGCGGATCTGGATGATGCGGTCGGCATGCTCGGCGACGTAGCGCTCGTGCGTGATGAGAATTATCGTGCGCTTTTCTTTGAGATTGAGCTCCTGAAACGTGCCGAGGACGACTTCGCCGGTCTTGGTGTCGAGATTGCCGGTGGGCTCATCGGCCAGGATCAATGAAGGGTCGTTGACCAGGGCCCGGGCGATGGCGACGCGCTGCATCTGACCGCCGGAGAGCTGATTCGAACGGTGAAAGAACCGCGATTCGTCGAGCCCGGCGCTTAGGAGCGCCCGGCGAGCTTTCGCGTCGCGTTCGGGCGCGGGCATCTCGGCGTAGACCAAGGGCAGCGACACGTTGCGGAGCACGGTCGCCCGGGGCAGCAGATTGAACGACTGAAAAACGAAACCGATCTTGCGCCTTCGAATGTCGGCCAGCTCGTCGTCGGAGAGCTTCGAAACGTCATTGCCGTCGAGCAGGTACCGGCCGGAGGTGGCCGTGTCGAGAGCGCCCAGGATGTGCATCAGCGTCGATTTGCCCGAACCCGACGGCCCCATGATGGCGACGAACTCGCCGTCCTTGATGCTGAACGACACGCCTTTGAGCACCTTCGTCTCGACGTCGCCGTTGACGTAGGTCTTGGTGATGTCGCGGCACTCGATCATAGCGATCAACGCTGAATCTGGAAGGTGCCGCGGTTGCCGCCTCCTCCGGCGCCGCGCGAGGGCGTCGGCGTCGGAAAGATCGAACGGTTGTTCTGCTGGGTCGTCGCCGGCGCCGCCGACTGACGGACGGTCTGGGTCACCACGAGTTCGCCCTCTTCGAGTCCGCCGGCGATCTCGGTCATGGTGTCGTTCGAGAGTCCGGTCTGGACCCGTTTCGCCGTCGGCGCCGCCGCGCCGGCGGGCATCACCTCCACCGCGGCCTGTTCGGCCTGATATTTGACGGCGGTACTGGGGACCATGAGCACGTCCGGCCGCATCTCGGTAACGATCGAGGCGGTGACGCTCATGCCCGGTTTCACCCGCGCATCCTGGGTGTCGAACGCGATCATCAGGCCGTAATTGACGACGCCCTGCGAAACGGCGCCGATGGCGTCGATCTGGGCGACTTCGCCGCTGATGCTCAAGCCTTCGATCGCATCGAACGTCAGCGTGGATTTCTGTCCGACTTTGACCTTGGCGGCATCGAGTTCGTTGAGCGATATCTCGGCCAGTTTCTGCTTGGCCAGCAGGACGGCGACGGCGGCGCCGCTCGATGCCGACTCCCCTTTCTTGATATTGACCTCGGCCAGGATGCCATCGAAGGGCGCGCGGACGTAGTAATCGGCGAGCTTTTCGCGGGCGTCGAGGAGGGCGTATTCACGCTGCTTGACGGTCAGCTCCTGCGAACGCAGATCGAGCGCACTGGGACCGGCCTTGAGGTCGGCCAGCGACGCCGTCCTCTCGACGATCGATCGTTCGGCGCCGCGGATGGTGTCGCGATCGGTCTTGAGCGCGTTCTTGGTCGCCAGCAGGCCGGAGAGGTGTCCGTTGACCTTCCCGGTGGAGCCGTTGAGGCCGGCCAGGTGGGTGTCGGCAAGCGGCAACGGTTTGGAACCGTAATTGGTCAGGGTATCTTTATAGAACTGGATCAAATTGCTGGCGCTTTTGACCGCCTCGGAGACCGCTTTGGCGGTTTCGTATGTTTGGCCGAGCAATGTTTCAAGCTCGGCTTCCGACGCCATGCGGCCGGTATTTTTGTAGGTCGTGAAGTTGGCATCGTAGGCCGCCCGAGCGGTCAGATAACGGCTGTCGGCATCGGTTGAGAACGTCGTCGCCCGAGCGTCGTACTTGAAAGTCGTATCGGCGTAGTAGTCGATGTTCGACTGGGTCGGAACGGCGGTGTTCGAATAGAGAATGTCCTTGAGGCCGGTCATGATCGCCGGCAGGTCAAGAAACGCGTCGGCGACGTCGTTGTAGATGTCCTCGAAGGTCTTTTGCAGATCATCCTCGGCCTTTTGTTTCGATTCCCGGGCCTGGAGCAGCGAATTTTCCGACTGCAGAATATCGAGGTCGCTGGCCGGCTCCTTGAGTTTTGCCAATGAGAGCCGCGCCGTCTCGAGACTTACCTCGGCGTCGCGGACCGACTTCTGGGCGTCGCGAGCGTCGAGCTGGACGAGCAAGGCGCCGGCTTTGACCTCACGTCCTTCGACCGCCGGCACGCTGACCGCGTCGCCGGAGGCCTTCGGCTTGACATCGACCTGGTTGGAGCTGGCGACCTGGCCGCTGCCAGAAACCGAAACGATCAAGGTCCCGCGTTCGACCGGAACGGTGACGTAACGGATCTGCTCCGGCGGGGTGGCATACGATCTGTATGCAAAATAACCGCCGGCCATGACCGACAAGACGAGGGCGAGCAGCCACTTTCTTTTGACGAGGGCGGCGATGGACATTGGCGTTTCCATTTAGCGTCGAAATTTCTGGCGCGGGCTCGGCAGCGGCTCATCCTTGGGAAAGACGCGCATGAACTTGGCGAGCAGCCGGCCGCTACCATCGGGCTCGCCGATGACGACGACGCGCTCATCGGCAACCAGGGCGGCGGCGGCGAAGCGCTCGCGTCCGCCGCGGATTTCCGTCGCCGCATCGACGACGACGGTCCGCTCGACGCCATCCTGCCCGGCGATGACGATCTCGTCGCCGTCGACTTTCAGAATCGTGCCGAAGATGCCGTGGGCGGCCATGAAATCGGGGCCGCGGCCGCGGGCCTCGCGCATGAAGCCGTCTCCGGGTCCGCCGAATACGCGGTGATAATTTTCGCCCCACTGATAGGCGAAACCGGCCTTGCGATAACCGACGTGGATGCCGGCCTGGAATGCGGCCAGGAGCAGGATCACTCCGCCGAAGACGGCCAGGGCGGCGCGGATTTTAGCGTTCTTGAAAACGGGGTTCATAAGAAGACAGGGCGGCGTAGGAAAGCAGGCCGATGAAGCAGGCGGAGAACACGCCGATCAGGCCGGTGACGGGCAGCGCCTCGAGCGCGGTCTCCAGAAAATCGCGGCCGTACGCCAAAACCATGTCGGTGTCGGTATAGGCCAACGAAAGGAAGGCGGCCGCGCCGCCGCTCGACAGCTGATCAAGCGTGCCGGACACGGCCCACGCGGCCATGACCGCCGACGCGATCGCGCCGATCGCGCCCGGCAAGGCCCGTCGACGGAAAAACAGGCGCCGTTCTTCGAGGCGAATACGGTCGACGACGCGCTCGAACAGGCTGGCGGGCGCGGCCGCGGCCGGCGGCGCTTCGAGGCATGGTTCGGCATGACGAGACATATCCTCACCCTTACTACGATTCAGGGCTCGACATTGGTGCGGCGCCGGCCAACAGTTTTTTCAGGCGGATGAGGCCGCGCCGGCAGCGGCATTTGACGGTGTCGAGCGGCGCGCCGAGCACTTCGCCGATCTCGCGGAACGTGAGGTCTTCGACGAAGCGCAAGTGCAGCACCCGGCGATAACATTCGGGAAGTCTTATCAGGGCGGCATGGACGGTCTCGGCCGTTCCGGCTCGATCGACGGCTTCGGCGAGCGACGGGCCGCGATCCGCGATCGTTTCGGCGAAAGTCATTCCCGGCGCGCCGGCGTCCATCTCGGCAAAGGCCGATGGCCGCTTCTTCTTGCGGAGATCGTAGGCGGCGTTCCGGGCGATGCGAAAAAGCCAGGCCCTGAAATTTTGCTCGAGGTCGAAGCTTCGAAGGCCGCGCCAGGCTTTGACGAAAGCTTCTTGAGCCGCATCCTCGGCATCATGATCGTTGCCCAGGATTTTCCTGGCAAAGCCGTACGCGGCGCCAAGATGACGCCGGACGAGTTCATCGAAAGCCGAGCGCTCCCCCGCCAGGTAGTCGGCGACGAGTTGTTCGTCGGTCTTCATGCAAGCCATCGTGGCATGTTTTCGGCGCACCGGCAACGGCGCGCCCGGCGGCTTACCGCGCCGGGTTGGCGACGACGCTGAAAGAAACCGTGAACTTGTCGTCGATGACGTTGTCGGCGAGATCGTCGAAAAACTTGGCCGAACCGAAACGGATGTCCCAGAGCGTCCGGTCGAGATCGAAAGTCGCGGCGACGACCGCTTTGCCTTCTTTCATGAACGCCAAAGCCGAAAAAGCGACCTCGCGGGTAATGCCCTTCATGGTCAGTTCGCCACTGACGGCGTGGCGGAACGAATCGGCCGCATCTTTTTCGGGCGCCGCCTCCTTGATGACGAATTCGGCGGTCGGAAATTTTTCGGCGTTGAAAAAGCTGTCCGACTTGAGGTGGCGTTCGAGCATGCTTTCGCCTTTCTGCTTGCCGGTGGCGCCGACCTTGAGCGCGCTCATGTCGAAGATCATGTTGCCGCCGGTGATTTTTCCGCCGGAAACGGCGATCTTGCCTTGGAGAATCGGGACCGTGCCGACGTCCTTATAGCCGGCGATCATCGTCTTGCGGCCTTCCCAGTTTATCGAACTGCCAGAAACGATTTCATACGATCCGTCCTGGAGCGGTTCGGCGCCGATTTCCTTTTGGCTCGCCTCGGCGTTGTTGACCGCGGTCGAGGGCGCGGCCGACCCTTGCATCAGGAGGAGTCCGACGGCGGCGATGGCGAGAGCGGCGAAACCGAGATATTTTTTGGTCATAATCGTGATAAAACGGCGGCGAATGCGGCCGCATGCAGTATACTACGATTCGCAATCAGATTTTGGTGCATCGCGTCCGGATCATCCGAAGTCGGCCGCGAACGCCGCCTCGTCGACGCGAAAGCGTCCGCCGAAAAATCGCATGAGCGTCCGCATGTCCTCTTCGGCGTTCTTGAGGCAGACGGTGGCGCCGGGCGAAGGGGTGATATTGAAGATGATGCCGTCGGCGACGATCTTGGCCTCGCCCATCTGGAGCTTGCGTTCCTTTTTGTTGACGACCTGGGGCCGGATGCCGCCGATGCCGCGGCCGAAACGCAGCTCCTCGGCCTTGATCGTCGGGATGATCTTGCGGGCGGCGGCCACGAAACGGCGCCGACCGACGAACGGCACCTCGTGCAGGAGGCTCTCAAGGATGAAACAGCCGAGGACCGGATCGGTGTTGATGGCGATGACGCTGCGGAGCAGGTCGAAGTCGGGCCGGAGCAGCTTCATGAAATCGAACGCGGTTTTCCAGTTGCGCGGCTCGAGGATCGGCATGGCCTTGGAGACCGGTCCGAAACGCATCACCGCGGCGTCATTGATGTCGGGATCGGCATGGAGCGCGGCGAAGGGCAGTCTTTTTTCCTGGACGGTGTAGACCTTGCCCCGCAGCCGGTTGGGCGCCAGATAAAAGTTGCCGACCACCGGGATCATCGAATACTCGAGGCCGCAGCCCAGGCTTTGGGCCATGAGCAGGCTGTAGGCGCCGGCGGCGACGACCACGGCGGCGGCTCGAACGTCGCCGCCGCTCGTTCGCACCAGGTACCCGCCTTCCGATTTTTCGACGCGGTCGACCGCCGTGCCAAGCCACACGTCGATTCCGCCCGGCTTGGCCTTCAGGGCCTCGTCGAGAAACGACTGGGACAATTTTTCAAAATTGACGATGTAGCCGTCATCGCTCATGAGGGCCAGAATCGGCACCGACGAAGGCCGGCCTTCGACCACCGCCGGTTCGCACTCGGCAAGTCCGGCCCGGTCGACTTTCCGGAGTCCGGGAAACAATCGGCGGAACGAGGCATGTCGCGCTTCGAGCTCGCCGACTTCTTTTTCGCCGACGGCCAGAACCATCTTCTGGCGCTTCAAAAAGGCATCCTCGGCGCCCGGCGTTTTTTCGAGATAGCGGACGACCATGCCGGCGGCCACTTTGACCTGGGCGGCCTTCTCGACCGAATAGTTCGTTTCGATGTCGCCGAAATGCAAAGTTTGGCTGTTGTTGGTCGAGCGCGAACTCACCTGGGCGACTTGCGGATATTTGTCGAAAATCGCGATCCGGCCGACGTCGGTGTACTTGGCCAAATCGTACAACAAGGCCGTGCCGGTGACGCCGGCGCCGATGACGGCAACGTCGCAGTCTTGAGCGGACATAACGACCAAACGATACCCGAAACGGCCGATTGCGGGAAGATCGACAGACGCCGCTCGAAGCCGGCGCGCAAGCTTGAAAAAACGGCCCGGCCGTGCTATACCTATCGGCTATGCGCACAGCGATCATCGGCGGCGGGGCCGCCGGACTCATGACTGCCGCGACCATCCACGCCGCCGATCCCTCGGCGGAGGTCTTTTTGCTCGAACGGAACGACGGTTTGGGCAAGAAGGTGATCATCTCGGGCGGCGGCCGCTGCAACGTGACGACCGGCATCCGCGACATCCGGACGGTGCTGACGAAGTATCCGCGCGGATCGAAGTTTTTATCGTCGGCGATGTACGCATTTCCGCCCGAGGCGGCGTACGACTGGTTCGAGGCCCGCGGCGTGCCGCTCAAAACCGAGGAAGACCTGCGCGTTTTTCCGCGTTCCGACGACGGCCGCGACGTGGTTCGGGTTTTTGAAAACCTCTTTACGGACTCTTCGGTTCGGGTAATGCTGCGCGCCGACGTCACCGGCATCGAGCGGCGGCCCGAAGGCGGCTTCGCAATCCGCATGAAGAGCATGCTGGAGCCGCTCCTGGTCGACAAGGCGGTTTTGACGACCGGTGGCCAGGCCTACCGCCACACCGGCTCGACCGGCGACGGCTATGCCTTCGCTTTGTCGCTGGGCCACACGCTTACTCCCCTGGCGCCGAGCCTCAACGCCTTCTTCACCCGCGAACGCTGGCCGGCCGACGTGTCCGGCTTGTCGTTCGAGCGGTCCAAGATAACCGCCAAGCGCGGCAAAGGCATTTCTTTCACCGGCCCGTTCCTCTTCACCCATCGCGGCGTCAGCGGTCCGGCGGTTTTCGCACTGTCGTCGTTGGTCGCCTTCGAGCGATACGATGCTTCGGTACCTCTCGAAATTTCCATCGACCTCTTCCCCGATCTGCATCAAGATGCCTTGGCCGCCGAAATCCAAAAACAGATCTCCGCCGGCGCCGGTAAAATTTTTCAAAACGTCATCGCGGCGCTGGTCCCGAAATCGCTGGCCGAAATCTGCGTCGCCGAAGCGGCGCTGCCGGGCAAAAAACGCGGCGCCGAAGTTTCCAAAAAAGAGATCGCCCGCGGCGCCGCCTGGCTCAAGGCGATCCCGCTCACCGTCATCCAGCGCGGGGCCGGCGACGAATTCGTGACCGCCGGCGGCGTGACGCTCAAGGAAGTCAATCCCTCGACCATGGAATCGAAAATCCGCCCGGGCCTGTTTTTCGCCGGTGAAATTCTCGACATCGACGGTTTCACCGGCGGTTTCAACCTGCAGGCGTCCTGGGCGACCGGACGCCTGGCCGGCGCCAGCATCGCCGCGGCATGAGCCGCTACGATTCGATGAGTCCGAGCTTTTTGAGGCGGGCGGTGATGCCGCCGCGTTTTCGATCGAGCTGCCGGGCGATCTCTTTGACGGCCCGGCCGTCCTTGAACATCGCGACCAATTTCTGTTCTTCTTCGGGCGACCAGCGCGAGTAGGCCTTGGGATGGGATTTGCGCACGTCTTCGACCGAAAAACTTTTCTTCTTTTCGGCCTCGGCCGCGATCCTGCCGCCGCAGGCCTCGATGAAGCGGCGTTCGATGTCGTCGCGCTCGTCGCCGGCCATCGTCCCGAACTCCGATTCGGCGGCTTGCGACATCAGCCGCAGCTCGCGATCTTCCTCCAAAATTTCCGGATGCACCTCCAGCGCCCGCCGATTGCAGCCCAGCAGGAATAGTCCCGACAAACGCCGGACGCGCGAGAGCGCCACGTACCCTTGGCCGTACTCGAAGGCCGATCCGAGATCCATGACGGCGGCGTCGAGGCTCATGCCCTGGCTCTTGTGGATGGTCATGGCCCAAGCCAAACGCAGCGGTACCTGCTGGACGGCGGCCAAGGCTTGGCCCTGGTCCTCGATCTTCCAGTCCATCGGCTCGGCGGTGATGACGCTGCCGTGCCGAGTCCTGACTTTCGGGAACCCGGTGTCGTGGTCGAAGCCGACGACCGTGCCGAGCGTCCCGTTGACGAAGCCGGCCGGCTGGTTGTTCCTGGTGAACATCACCGCCGCTCCCGGTTTGAGCCGGAGTGCCTCGGGCGACAAGCAGCTCCGCTTGAGCGTGTCGATGAGATGCGCCGGACCCTTGGCAGACATCGAGAACGACCGTTCCTTGGCCTCGAGCTTGGCCAGCTCCCTGTCGTTGATCCGGTCGACGTCGATGTTGTGCGAAAAAAGTTTGACGACGTCCTGGCCGGCGCCGGCGCGCGAGGCGGCCCGCGACTCGAGCGCGCCGACGTGTTCCTGACGGACGTCGTTCGAACGGATCGCCGTGAGCACCGACAGATACGCCGGGTCGTCCTGGCGGTACTGCTCGGACAGGTAGCATACGGTCGGCTGGAGCTTGGCCCAGGCCGATGAACGAAAAGCGAATTGGGCGCCGCGCCCTTCGCGGGCGACCGGCGGCAGCTGAAAAAAATCGCCGACGAAAACGGTCTGCAGGCCGCCGAAGGCCAGGTGGTTCCGCCGGACGGCGCGGCAAACTTGGTCGACCATGCCGAGCGTCCGGGCGTCGAGCATCGAGATCTCGTCGACGATCAGCACCTTGGCTTTGGACAGGCGCTTGTAGATGCGCTCATTGCCCGAAATGCGATCGAGATCGTAGGGCGACAGTTCGGCGGCGATGCCGATGCCGGACCAGGAATGGACGGTCATGCCCGAAATATGGGTCGCGGCGATGCCGGTCGAGGCGGTCAGGGCCGGCTCGATGCCGTGCTGCCGCAGATAGTCGACGTAGCGGTTAACGGTGTGCGTTTTCCCGGCGCCCGGCTCTCCGGTCAGGAAGACGTTGGCACCGGATTTCATGATGGCCAGGGCCTGGTCTTGGGTCATAATATGGCGTCGGAATAATAGCGGCGTGGGTGGCTTATCACCCGGCATGCTTCGGCGTCAACTGCGGAAGCGTTGTCATGGTAGCATCCGTTTCGCCGCCAGGCCATGCGGCGCCAGCATCCCGTGACCGGATAAAAAAAGACCGCTATTAGCGGTCAGCTGCGGATGTCGAATCGCCGCGCGAGCTGGGCGAGATTCTTCTCTCGCCAGGCGACGTTGATGCCGATCTGTTCGAGCGCCTGATCGATGGTCCGGGAGAGGGCCGACGCCTGATGCCGGGTGAAGAACGCCTTGACGTCGGCCTGGTCTTCCGGCGTCGACAGACCGCCGGTCACCGCATCGACGAAGTAGCCGAGCATGCCGATATTGGTCCGGTAGATATCGCGGAGATCATCCCAGCGCAGCTTGAGGTACTGCCAGGCCATGACCTTGCCGCGCGGGTTGGCCGCGACTCCGCTGAAGCCGTAGAAGGCGTCCTGCCTTCTGACCTCCGGCGTCAGCGAGAACTCCAGCGTCCGTTGGAGCAGATCCTCGGTTTCGCACCAGGCGAGCGCCGAGAACAGGCGCATCTTTTCCTCCTGGAGCGTCGACGAACGGTACAGCCCGAGAAGCTTTTCATAGCCCTGGAGGCCGCCGGCTTTCACCGCCAGCCGATAGATCGCCGAGCGGACGTCGGGATCGCCGGCGTCGCCGTCCGCGACCTTCGTGAAACGCCGCAGCGCTTCCTCGGCCACGGCCTGATCGCCGTAACGGCCGGCCTCATGCAGCGCCAGGCTGCGGAGCAGGATGTCGGACGGTTTGTCGTCGGGCCGGCGATTCCAGCCGATCCGGACGGCGAGCGGTGCGAAAAGCTCGCGCGCCAGATTGCCGTATCCGTCGCTGACGCCGGCCTCGCGGCCGATGAGCAGGCGCATCTCCCGGAGACCGTCGGCGAGTCCGGACCAGACCGCGTAGGCCTGTTCGTTTTCGTAGGCGGCGGCCAGGTCGAGGAACGTCGTCGCCGGCGTGATGCCGGCAAGCGAGAGGGCGAAGGCGTCGTCCTGGAGACCGAAGCGCTCCTCGGTCGTCAGGCCGTGACCGGCCCGGACGGCATCGATGAGCCTGCGCCAGCCGTCGGCGTCGTAATTGACGCGATAAAATCCGGTTCGGCCGGCGTTGGCATGCAGCCACGCTCCGGCACCGGATGCACCGCCCGGCTTGGGCACCTTGAGGCTCTTATCCCCGAGGCGATGGAGGATGGCCGGACCATGCCGGCCGGCCGCGCCCCCTTCGGCAAGTCCGACAGGGACCAGCCAGAACTGTTGGTCGTCGGCGTGTCCGGCAGCGTAACAGAAGCGGGACTGCCGGAGACACAGCCCGGCCTCGGGCGCTGCCGGATCAGAGGCGACATCGATCGTCGGATAGCCCGTCTGCCGAGTCCAGGACCGCATCATCTCCGCCAGATGCGGATCGGCCGCGGCTTCGGCCAGCGCCTGCCAGAGATCTTGAGCGCGCGTGTTGCCGTAGGCATGGCGGCTCATGTAGAGGCGCAGACCGTCCCGGAACTTCTCTTCGGAAAGGAAGTTCTCGAGCATACGCAGCACCGCGCCGCCCTTGCTGTAGCTGATGACATCGAAGATCTCATCGATCTCTTCCGCCTTGGCGACCTCGACGTCGATCGGATGCGAGCTGCGGAGGCCGTCGAGCCGAAGCCCGCTCGACATGTCGTCGGCGACGAACTGCGGCCAGACTTCCCACTCTGGAAACATCTCGTCCACGGCCTTGGCGGCGATCCAGGTGGCGAAACTTTCGTTGAGCCAGAGGTCGTTCCACCACTCCATGGTGACGAGATTGCCGAACCACTGATGCGCGATCTCATGGGCCACGACCTCGGCGACCCGCTGCCGCGCGGCCTGCGACGAATTCACCGGGTCGACGAGCAGCGAGGTTTCGCGAAAGGTGATCGCGCCCCAGTTCTCCATGGCGCCGGCGGAAAAATCCGGAATGGCCAGGAGATCCATCTTCGGCAGCTGATAGGAGGCGCCGAAATAATCGGCGTAGTACTCCAGACATCGGGTGGCGACGCCGAGCGCGAATTCGCACTGGTCTTTTTTGCCAGGCGTCGCCCAGACGCCGACATCGACGCCGTCCGGCGTCCTGGCGCTGACGCACTCCAGATCGCCGGCGATGAACGCCAGCAGATAGGTCGACATGACCGGCGTGTCCTCGAATTCAACGAGCTTCCTGCCGCTGCCGTCGCGGAGCGGCGTCTCTCTCAAGACGCGGCCGTTGGAGACGGCGACGAGGCGGTCGGGCACCGTCATGCTGACACGGAACACGGCTTTGACGGCCGGTTCGTCCCAGCACGGGAACGCCCGACGCGCATGCGCCGGCTCGAACTGGGTCGTGGCCATGGCGCGCTTGGTGCCGTCGGGCAACACGTACTCGCTCTTGTAGAAGCCCGAGAGGGTGTCGTTCAAGCTGCCCTCGAAGGCGAGGTGCAACAAGGTCGGCAATCCTGGGTCGAGCGGGCGTCCGAAGGCGAGCGTCGCCCGACCAGCTGCCGCGTCATACGTCGCCGTGACCGGTTGGACCTGACCGTTCTGGCGGATGAGCCCGGTGATGACCAGATCGGCCGCATTGAGGACGATCTGCGTCGTCGTCTCGCGAACCCGGAGGTCGATGTCGACCGTTCCCGAGAACTTGCCGTTCTCGATGTCCGGCGTCAGGTCCAGGGTATACCGCAACGGCCTCACGCCGGTCGGCAAAATCTCTCGTTGCTTCTGCGTCGTATCCATCTCACTCTCCTCTGCACGCGTGTAAATTTTCAGGGTGCCGGCCTACGGTACTGCTGTTTTGGCGGAATGTAAAGACAAAGGCCTGCTTAAAAAACCGCCGTCACTCCCGCCCCAATTTCGCTTTCCGCAGCGCCATGGCGTTGACCGCGACGATGACCGTGGAGAGCGACATGAAAACCGCCGACCAGGCCGGCTGCAGCACGATGCCCTTGAAGGCGAGCGCGCCGGCAGCAAGCGGCAGGGCGACGATGTTGTAGCCCGACGCCCAGAGGATGTTCTGGATCATCTTCGCGTAGGTGCGACGCGAAAGCGTGATGATCTTGGGGATATCGCGCGGATCGTTCCTCACCAAAATGATGCCGGCGGATTCGATGGCGACGTTCGTGCCGGCGCCGATGGCGATGCCGAGGTCCGCCTGCGTCAGCGCGGGCGCGTCATTGATGCCGTCGCCGACCATCGCCACCTTTTGCCCTTTTTGCTGCAGCAATTTCACTTTTTCAGCCTTCTTTTCCGGCAGGACTTTGGCGAAAACCTCATCGATGCCGAGCTCCCCGGCCACCCAGGCGGCCACGTCCTCGGAATCGCCGGTGATCATGGCGACCTTGAGGCCCATGTTCTTGAGATCGGCGACCGCCTGTCGCGACTCCTCGCGGATGACGTCCGCCAGGGCGATCGCGCCGAACGGTTGCCCACCCTTCAGCACGTAGACGACGGTCTTCCCTTTCTTATTTTCAGCGTCGATCTCCGTCCCGTAGCGCCCCGGGACGGCGCCTTCGCGCTGTTCAAGCAGCGCCCGGCCGCCGGCGGAAATTTCCTCGCCGGCGACGATGCCTTTCACGCCCTTGCCGGGGACTCGCGAAAAATCGGAAACGGATTGGACACTGATGCCGTCCTGCCGCGCCTTGGCCGCGATCGCTTTGGCGATGACGTGTTCGGAAGGACCGTCGACGGCGGCGGCGAGGCGCAACACTTCCGCCGTATCCGCGCCGGAAAAATTCCAGACGCGATCGACTCCATAAGCCCCCTTGGTCAAGGTGCCCGTTTTATCGAAGAGAACGACGTCGACATCCTTGGCGGCCTCGAGGGCGAGCCGCTGTTTGACCAAAAACCCGTTCTTGGCGGCGAGCATGGTCGAGATCGAAGCGACGAGCGGCACGGCGAGGCCCAAGGCGTGCGGACAGGCGATGACCAGCACCGCGACCATGCGTTCGACGGCGTAGCCGGGTTCGGCGACGAACAGCCACGCGGTCAGCGTGAGAAACCCGCCGCCGACGGCGATCACCGTGAGGACCTGGGCGGCGCGGTCGGAAAGGATCTGCAGCCGCGATTTCGAGGCCTGCGCTTCGGCGACGAGGCGCATGACGCCGGCCAAAAACGTCTTTTCGCCGATCTTCGTGACTCGAACAGTGAGCGATCCGTCTCCGTTGACCGTGCCGGCGATCACTTCGCTCCCGACTCCCTTGCGCACCGGCCGCGACTCGCCCGTGACCATGGACTCGTCCAATTCCGTCTTGCCCTCGGCGACGACACCGTCGGCGGCCACCTTGCCTCCCGGCCGCACGATGAAAAGATCGCCCTCCCGCAATTCCGAAAGTTCGACGATCTCCGGTTTGCCGTTCCTCACCACCTCGACCGTGTCCGGCAATAACTTCGAAAGTTCCTTGAGCGCGCCCTGCGTGCTCTGCACCGCCCGCATCTCCAGCCAATGGCCGAGCAGCATGACGGTGATGAGCGTCGTCAGCTCCCAGTAGAGGTCGCCGCTCTTGCCCGAGAACGTCGCGTAGACGCTATAGGCATACGCCGCGGAAATGGCGATGGCGATGAGCGTCATCATGCCCGGCAGACGGGCGCGAACTTCGCGCAACGCTCCTTGGAGGAACACCCAACCGCCATAGAAAAAAATTATCGAGCCCAGGGCGAACGGAAAAAAGGCCGAACCCGGAAATGACGGGAACGGCCGCCCGGAAATCTTCTGCCACAATCCCGACTGAAGAACCACCGGCAGCGTCAAAAACAATGACACCCAAAACTTCCGCGCGAAGATCGCGAGCGAATGACCTTCATGCTTGCCCGGCGGCGCGACTCCGTCCGGCATCTTCATGCCGCCGTGTCCGCCATGAGGTTCGGATTCGGCTTTCTCCGGCAGCAGCCGCATGCCGCACTCCGGGCAGAGCCCGGGAGCGTCGCGTCGTATCTCGGGATGCATCGGACAGGTATAACTGGGCATACGCACTATAGTTTAGCAGATTCAGCACCTCGGAGATACGACGCGACGGCCGGCGTGAGGTCCGGCCGTCGCGCACCGTAATGGACTGCGTTCAGGCCTTCCCGCTCAATTTAGCGAATCCGGCGAAGACCAGCGTGAATACGGCGGTCATGAACGCCGGCGCGAGATCCGACAGCCAATCGCGCTTGTGCGGATGGAACCGCTTGAGCAGCAGCGAGTTCGAGATCACCGACACCGAACTGAACACCATGGCAAGCCCCGCCAGTTCCGGCCGGAGCACGATGTTCCAGACGGCGAAGAGCCGGGCGGCGACGGGGATGCCGATGACGTTGTAGAACAGAGCGAAGAACAGGTTCTGCCGCACCTTTCGCATCGTCGACTTGCTCAAACGGATCGCGCCGATGACGTCGCGAAGGTCGTTCTTGATGATGACGATGCCGCCGGTTTCCATGGCGACGTCCGTGCCGCTGCCCATGGCGATGCCGACGTCGGCCTGGGCCAGCGCCGGACTGTCGTTGATGCCGTCGCCGACCATGGCGACCTTGAAGCCCTGCTCCTGCAGCTTGCGGACTTCGTGCGCCTTGTCTTGCGGCAGCACCTCGGCCAGCACGTTGACGATGCCGATCTGCTTGGCGATGGCGGCCGCCGTCCGCTGATTGTCGCCGGTAATCATGTACACGGCCACGTTCATCTTTTGGAGCCGCTGCACGGCCTCGAGGGACGTATCCTTGAGCGTGTCGGCCGCCGCCACGATGCCGATGATGCACTCCTTGGTGGCAAGCAGCATCGCCGTTTTTCCGGCCTCTTCCAGCCGCTGCAGCTTCCGTTCGACCTTGCTCACGTCGAGGCCGAGCTGGGCCATCAGTTTGCGGTTGCCGAGATGGAATTCCTCGCCGCCGATCTTGCCGACGACGCCGTGTCCGGGAACGGCGTGGAAGTCGGTGACTTCGGCGCAGGGCGCGTTCTCCTGGACGGCGTACTCGTAGATGCTTTCCGCCAGCGGGTGCTCCGACGACTTTTCGAGGCTGCCGGCGAGGCCGAGGATGTCGTCCTCATCCAGTTGGGAGAGGGAAACGATGTCGGTCACCTCCGGTTTCCCCTTGGTGAGCGTGCCGGTCTTGTCGAAGACGACCGCATTCACCTTCGACGCGGCCTCGAGCGGTTCGCCGCCCTTGATGAGGATGCCGTACTCGGCGCCCTTGCCGGTGCCGACCATCACCGCCGTCGGCGTTCCGAGACCGAGCGCGCAGGGGCAGGCGATGACGATGACCGACACGAAGGCCAGGAGCGCATAAGTGAGCGACGCGCCGATGACGAAGTACCAGACGACGAACGTCAGGGCGGCGATGCCGATGACCGCCGGCACGAACCAGGCGGAGATGCGGTCGGCGACCGCCTGGATCGGAGCCTTCGATCCCTGCGCGTCCTCGATGAGGCGGATGATCTGGGCGAGCGCGGTCTCCGATCCGACCTTGGTCGCCTTGAACTCGAAGCTGCCGTTCTTGTTGATGGTCGAACCGATCACCGCGTCCCCTTCTTTCTTTTCGACCGGGATGCTTTCGCCCGTCAGCATCGACTCATCGACCGAGGAAAATCCCTTGGTCACGGCGCCATCGACCGGGATCTTCTCGCCCGGACGGACGACGATCGTATCGCCCTCGACCACCTGATCGACCGGGATGTCGATCGTGGCCGCGCCTCGGATGACCCGGGCGGTCTTGGCCTGGAGGCCCATGAGCTTCTCGATGGCCGCGCTCGTCCTGCCCTTCGCCTTCGATTCCAGCCATTTGCCCATGAGCACGAAGGTGATGAGGAACGCGCCGATCTCGAAGTAGAGATCGGGAATCTTCGCGCCCATCGGCGCCCAGACGGTGCCGGCTTTCGCCACATAACGGACGAACTCATACAGGCTGTAGACGAAGGCCGTGCTCGTGCCGATGGCGATGAGGCTGTCCATGTTGAACGTCTTCATCTTCAGGCTCGACCACATCCCCTTGTAAAAGCCGGCGCCGAGGATGAATTGGACCGGCAGCGCGAGCAGAAGCGAAACGAAGCCCATGCGCGGCAGGACCGCCTGGCGGAACGGCATCCACCCGAAGAAGTCGAGCAGCATGAAGTACGCGAGCGGGATGCTGAAGACGAGGCCGACCAGGAACCGTTTCTTATAGGATGCGACCTCTTCGGCCCGTTTCTTCCGTTCGAACTCGCGATCCTTCTGGTCCGCGACCTCGGCGCGATAGCCGGCGGCTTTCACCGCCGCCTTGATCTTCTCTTCACTGGCAATGCCGCCAGCGAAGACGACCCGCGCTTTCTCAGCGCCGAAATTCACGTTGACCTCCTTCACGCCGGGCACCTTCCTCACCTTGCGCTCGATGAGGCCGGCGCAGCTGGCGCAGTGCATGCCGAAGACGTTGAAGGTGACGCGACACTCCTCCGCGCGGGCCGGCGGCACGGCGGCGGCCGAAGCTGACGGTGCGGACGGCAGCGCCATCGGCCGGACTTCCGGCTCAAGAGCGCCCGCCTTCTCGAGAATCGCGCCCATGTTCAGCGTCTTTTGGAGGAGCTTGGCCAACTCCTCCGCTTCTCGAACGCCTTCCGGGAATTCGATGATGTTCGACTTCGAGATATGGAGACTCCCCGTGAACTGCGGCTTGCCGTCGGGGCCGGCTTGCAGGCTCCCCTTGGCGTCGATGTCCGTGGTCAGTCGCAAGGCAAGCGACGATGCATCCGCCGACGGTCGGATCGCCGGCGGTTGGCCGGCGGCATCTTCCCGCGGCGCCGATTCGCCGGCGGCGCCGATATCGAGAAAGTTTGGAGGGGTCATACGCGGACGCCGTATTTACCGAGCCCTTCGATTTCCTTCGCGAGGAGCGACGGAGCGACGGACTCGTCGTGTTCGACGACCGCTTCGCCTTTGGCGACATCGACCGAACAAGAGCGCACGCCGGCGATCTCCGAGCAGACGTCTTCGATGAGCGCTTTGCATGAAGCGCAGTGCATGCCGGTGATGATGAGTGTGGTTGTCATACTGAATGAGAGGTTAAGAAACGACCTCGATCGTGCCTCGGAACATGCCCATGGAGCAGCTGAAAGCGTACGTCCCTGGCGTCTTCGGCGTGAATTCGACGACGTTGAGCCCTTGGCGCAGCTGTATGCCGATACCGAGCTTCCTCGACTGCAGGTAGGAGATGCAGCCGGCGACGTTGACGCCGTCGATCTCCCAACGCACCGGAATACCAGCCTTCACCGTGAGCGTGTCAGGAGAATACGGCGCATCCGAGCCGCCGACCGCCATCCTGATGACCTGTACGCCATCGACGACCTCCGGCACATCGACGTTCGCGCCGTTGCCGGCCGCGACGGCTCCCGTGCCAAGCTCCGGCAAGGAGAGCGGGTATCCGGCCACGGTGAATCCGTTCTGGACGTTCCACAGGCCCAGGACGATGACGAGCGCTCCCGAGAACTGGAAGAACAGCCGGCCCGCTTTGCCTTTCAAAGAACTCGAAGCCCAGCCGAGCGCCAGAAGCGCCGGCGCGGTCCCGAGGGCGAAGGCGCCGAGGATCAGCCCGCCTTTCAGGAAGCTTCCCGCCGTCAGCGCATAGAGCTGCAGCGACTGGGTGAAGCCGCAGGGCAGGAAGAACGTGCTCGCGCCGAGCAGGAATGGCATGACGGGATGTTCTTTCCCTTCGGCGTCCAAGATCCGGTGCGAGAGCGACTTGGGCATGCGCGGCAGGACCGACTTGAGCCATCGGGGCGCGATCTTGAGCATGTCCAGCCCCATGACCAGCATGAAGACGGCGGCGGCGACGATGAGCGCGCCGGTGACGAGCGGCGAGGGCGTGAACGCCTTGCCGATCGCGGCGATGGCGCCGCCGAGAAGGCCGTAGGAGAGGGTGCGGCCGGCGACGAACATGAAGACCGGCCGCATGCGCCCGGTTGCCGACAGGCCGCCATAGCGTTCCCGGAATTTCGCCGCCGATGAAAGCAGCAGCCCGCCCGAAACGGCGATGCACGACGAAGAACCGGCGACGAGGCCGAGCGTGAGCGCCGCCGCGAGGCTCATCGAACCCGCGACGTTGAATTGCTGCCGGAAGAGGCCGAGCTTCGAAAGCAGCGAACCGAGCAGGATGACGAACGCGAACAAGCCGACCAGCCGCATGAACGACGGCCGTTCTCCTTGCGGCTCGGCATCGCCCGCGCCGACGCGCCGCACCGAATACTCATGCCCCTTGAGCGCCCCGCGAAGTTCGCCGATGTCCGGCACGCAGCCGCCCTCGCAGACGAGTTTCACGACGCCGCGGGCGGCATCGGCGTCGGCGCGGCGCACGCCGCGGACGCGCTTGAATTTCCGTTCGATGGTGATTTCGCAGCTCCGGCAGGTCATGCCGTCGACGTAGACGTGATGCGTCTCATCGGCCTGACCGGCGGAAACCGCCGTTTCATTTTCCGTGCGAACCTCGAAGCCGGACGCGCGGAGCGCGGCGACAATCGCGGGAATCGCTTCCTCCTTCAGGACGTCGATCTCCGCCCTGCCCGGCCACGTGTCGACGGCCATTACATTCTCGATGGAGGCCGCGACATTTTCGAAGTTTTTCGCGGTCTCCTTCGTTAAGTTCGTGACTCTTAGCGTTACCTGCATAGAACCGTATTACGGAATACAAAAACCAGACGCCTCACGCATGGGAGCACGTTCGTACCCCATGCGCTGACGCCTGGTTTAATTCCGTAAAACGACGGTGGAAAGCCTCTGCCGAAGCAGCAATCTTCCTATGATATCGGAGAAGCGCCGGACATTGTCCTCAAAAACAGTGGACAAACTTCGGCCCGACACCATCAACAGCAACACGATAAAGAAGAGGGCGGGCAACACCGGCGACGCGGGAAATTCCTTCACCGCGGCCGAGAGGCAATGACTGAAGCAATCCATGGCCGCCGTCGGACCGTCATTTTCCGATGCCGGGCAAAACGCCGTCATGCAGGAAGGCGCCGCCGCCATGGAACCATGCGCCGAATGCACAAAACCGGCGCTCATGGCCGCGAACAGCGCGCCGAAAGCGAGGAACAACGATAGGAGTATGACGGCAATAAATCGCTTCATGGAGCTTATCCTGATTATTGCTATCGACAGTCTAGCACCGAGCGGCCGGCGTAGCAAGATCGCCAACGAGAAACTGCTTTATTTCTCCGCCGGAGTCTCGCCGCCCACAGTAAGGTAGAAGGCGTCGAGCACCGCCGCGCCGCTCGTCGTGTCCTCCTTCATTACCTTCATGGTATGCGTCCCCGCCGACAGCGGGATGCCCGCGCCGACCTTATGCCACCCGAAATCGCCTTTCGCGCTCGACGTCGGCTTGTCGACTTCGGCGAACGTGCCGTAGGCCGCGCCATCGAAGCTCACGACGAAGCGGCGCACGCCTTTGGGCTGGAACTTATCGACGTAATCGCGCACCCAAACGTTGTAAGCGCCATCCTGAGCCACGGTGAAGTCATACGACAACCATTCGCCCTTGGCCGCGAGATACCAATCACCCGTGCCGGAGTACGGCGGACGCCAGCCGGGATTGATCTCCTTCATGTTGGTCGCCGGACGCTGCGCCAGCGGCAGGATGTGGCTCGCGTTCTCGTTCTCCGCTTCGATCAACAGCCCCTCGCCGGAGACCGTGGGGGCCGGCGGCGCGACCGGCGGTTTCGCCTGTTCGGTCTTCAGCTCCTTTTCTTTATTGCTCTCGATGAAGGTATCCATCGCCTTGGGGATCTTGATTTCCTTGACGGTCACCGCGCCCGTATCCCACGGCATGACCGCGCCGCCTCGGGCGGCATCGATCTTATCCAACGCCGCGAGGCGCAGATCCTCGAACTCGTTGACCGCCGCCAGGACGGCGTCGGTATCGATGGGCTTGACCTTGAGCAGCGCGGCGATCGAGTCTCCCTTGGCCTTGAACTGGGCGAAGAGGGATTTCAGTTCGGTCGTGTCAACTTTCTTCTTGGCGAGGGCGGCGAGCTGCTGCTGAATCGACAGGCTCGCCTTGCGGTATTCCGACACGAACCTGCCCATGTTGGCCATGGTCTCGATGACGCGCTGGTTTTCGATGATGCCGTCCAGCTTGTCGAAGAACCCGGTCTCGAGAAGGTCGAAGGCTTCGGTGCCGCCGCCGGCCTTGACAAGCGCGTCGGCGTCATTGCGCGCCTTGCGCAGGTCCGCGACGCCGGCCGCATACTGCGCCTGCCGCTCCGCGACGTCGATCTCTCCGCCCTTGAGCTTGTCCGCGAGCGCCTTCAGACGGACGGCGGTCTTGTCCATGGCGGCGAGCTGCTTATCGACCTGCTTGATCGCCTGCGGCCATCGGCCCAGCATGACGATCCGCTCCCGGCCGTCATCGAGCTTGTCGAACAGCTCGTCGACGTTCTCGATGCCGAGGGCTTGGAGGTCGTCCCAGGACTTGTTCCCCTCGATTCCGGCGATGAGCGCTTTGACTTGGCCGAGGATGTCCGCGATGTCGGCGGGAACCGCGATGTTCTGCTTTGTCAGCTTGGCGATCTGCGTATCGAACATCTTGATGCCGGTCTTCATGCCCTTCGCGGCTTGCTTCAGCCCCTTCAGCATCTCCGCCTGCTGCCGCAGATCGCCGATGTCCGCGCTCAGCTTCTCCAGCAGATCGCTGAAATGATCAGTATCGATATCCTCGATCTCCGCCGCGGTCGTCGCATTCTTGACGGTATCGATGAGCCCGCGCGCTTCGGCCAGTCCATCCTTGTCGGCCTGCGGAATCAATGTGCCCGCCTTCTCGATCTTGTCGTATTGCGCCTTGATCTTGGCATACCCAGCCTGCATGCCTTTCAATCCTGACTTCATCCCTTTGAGTTTGGCCTCATTGATTTTGGCCATCTGCTCCGGTGATGGTCCCATTTGGACGCCTTCCGGCGGGCCCATCTCCGAAGGCGGCTGCGGCAGGCCTGACGACTCTCCGTTCTCGGCGCCGGCGGGCGGCTGCTGACCCTGTTGCTGCGCCTGCGCCGCGGCGGCTTGCGCCTGCTGGCAGGCGGCGAGTTGTTCCGGCGTCGGCGCGGCGGTGAATTGGCACTCGGGAACCGCCGCTCCGGTCTGCGCCGAAGCTATTTGAGCAAAAACCAGCAGCGCGCCGCCGAACGCACTCACGAACAGCTTTTTACGCATAAAAATCAAAAGCCAGCTTAGCGGCTGGCTGGATTATCAAAATAAATGATGAACGCGGGCATACGCACCAATGGTAGCACTTTCACCGAGGGCTGGAAACCTGACGATCAATACTCCCGCGGCTCATCGCTCGATCGGCAACGCGCGATCGTCGGAAGACGGGATTCTCGAACTACTGAAACAGCTTGTATCGGCGTATGACTTCCAGATACGCAAGCGCGCAGACGAAGAATACGGCGAGGCCGATGGGAATAGCCTTGTGCGGACCGACCTTGGGAGCCAGGATCGCCACCGCGATCATGTAAGGAACCCACGAGGCGAGCGAACCGAAAAGCACGAGCCAGGCATGCTGTGAAACCGCTCCGCCGCCTTTCGTATCGCCGATGAAGAGATAGGCAACGACCGTAAAGACCGGTACGAGCGTCGCGAGTCCGGAAAGCATCCTATTGCCGCTCCGCTCGAATCCGACGATAAGGGCGGTCACCGTCCCTCCCGTCAAAAAATAGATGAGGTAGGTTTTCAGTTGCTCGGTCATGGTATCCGCATTTTAGCAGATTCCGGCGGCTGCTCCCATACCGTTGATGCGTGTGCTTGAAAAACACAAAAGCCAGCCAATTTCTTGGCTGGCTTTTGACCAGACGCATGTGGGTCGCCACACACGTCCGCTCATGGCTCCGACGTATACGTGTTTACCGAATTGCCCGAGGTCTACCGCGCGGCCCGGGTGAGCACGGCGAAGCTACGCGGGTTGGCGTGTTTGGCGGCGTAAAATTGGATTATTAATCCAATAATCCAAAACGGTCTATTCGCCCAAACCCTCATCGACTATCCTCACCAACGGCTCCTCCCAGCCGAAACAGGTCTCTTTACCGCATAGCTTTTCAAACGTCTTAATGCATTTTTGATCGAGTTTTGCATATTCTTGAAGCATTAAAACGACTTCTTGGATAAAGCCGCCAACCGTACCGTTGGAATCGTCGACGCCACCCGCGCACAACTTTTTATCCAGACGTAACAGTAAATCAACCGGCAGTGCGGCGGTTTGCTCGCTTACGGGCAAATCAGAAACCAATTTAGCCAATCGGGCGCAACCTTCATCAAGCGAATTTTGATAGGAAAACCAGAGGCGAGAGGGTCCGTTATAGCCTTTGATGTATTTCACGGCCGAGGTGATGGCCATTTTCGTTTGAGCCAAATCATTTTTGCTTAATTCTCCCCGTTTACCGCTACAAACAGGGCTACTGACACGATTCTTTTCTTCCTTGGTCAATTTTTTGTCGCCCATTATGGCACAAATTGATAAGGCGACCATGTGTTTGCAAAGCATATCTTGTTGGCCGAGATAACATTCGCAATTTCCCAAACCGAACCGCCGTGCCTCAATTGAAACACGATAAGGGCGAGACCCGAGCACTACAGCCGAATAAGAGCCGATTCCTTCCTCAAATCGTGTCACTTTTCCAGACTCATACAGATCAACCGCTTTCTCATAAGTCGGCTGATCCGTAGCGAATTTGATTTTGTCTAAATCAAACGACGGTTTCATATTTTACCGCAACATCTCGACCGGGGCCTTGCCGCCGATGGCCGCATGCGGAAAATAATTCCATGCGTCCGTCACGAGCTCAAGAACATTGCTCAATTCCGAGCTGTCTCCGCCGCGATCGAACATCATCACGATTTTCATCATGTCGTCATTGTCTTCTTCGCGAAAAATCGAGTTTTTCACATCCTGCAATGAAAAATCGCTCTCGGTCTCCTTGAGCATATCCTCGAGTTCCTGCTCGATTTCCTTCCGACGCTCAAGAATTTCTTGATTTGAATGGATTTCCATACTTAAAATTCCTACTTCATATCCGTGCGCGCGAGAATATTGAACCCATCCTGAACAGCGTCACATAGGTAATCCTCCAGTTGGCTATGATCACCCTTGGTTTGGGCCTTATTCAGGTACGTATAATACAATCGCTTTTGTTCCTGACGGATAACGGCTGGCGCGTAGTTGGCCGCGAGCATCATGGCGTTCATCAGAAGCCGTCCGACGCGGCCGTTGCCGTCGGAAAACGGATGAATCTGTTCAAATCGTGCGTGAGTGATTGCTGACACATGAATGATGTCTCCTTCATGTTGTTTCTTCGTGATCTCTTTCATGACCTCCGGGATCAAGTCAGGCACGCGCAGATAGTTGGCTGTCGGGACATTTGCGCCTACGATCCTCACCGCGTGTCGACGATACGATCCGGCATCCGGACGCACGCCGTTCATGAGAATGCCATGGAGTTTGAGGACGAATACCTCGTCAAGCTTCTCCTCGTTCCGAACGTAGTCAAACAAATAATTCAAGGCCGACTGGTGATTTTTTGCCTCAAGCTGCTCGGACATGGTTTTGTCGGGCAGCGCGACGTTATCAAAAAGAATTGCTGCCGTATCCGGCTCCGTGAGCGTGCTGCCCTCGATACGATTGCTGTGATAGGTGAGCTTAAGTATGAATTGATCGTGAATGTCCGGGTGGTTCAGGATTTCATCGACAACACGTTTATAAGCGTCCGACCGCTTCTTTAACGATTGTTTTTTTGCGGTAAGTTGATCGGCTGGAATAATTTTCTCCCCTCTCACTTCCAGAAACAGATCGTCGATGGCTGCCTGCATTTTTGGACGAGGAACGGATTTCCCCGTCCACCAACTGTTGAAGGCTGCAAAAGAAACGCCGAATTTTTCGGCGAGCTTTGTCTGGGTCATCCCTAGGGCGTTCTTGATTATTTCGAGCTTTTGGCGGGTCGTCATACAAAGTATTTTACCAACCCAACTTAACAAACTTTATAAAGTTAGTCAAAACTGGGTTAACTATATAAAGTTGCGTCCGAACCTTTTGGAAATACGGATGAATAAAAGTAAAACCGACCATTTTGCAACGGTCGGTTCCACATGGCTC
>JACQSM010000067.1 GCA_016205965.1 Candidatus Uhrbacteria bacterium | reverse complement strand
TCGCTGGCGGCCAGGAAGAACGCCTGTTTCGGCCGAAGGCGGGCGACGGCGTCGGCGGTGGTGACGCCGCGATAGTCGAGCCCGGGCGAGAGCGCGGCCACGGCCGGAACTTCGGGGTGGTCGGCGGCGAAACGGATCGCCAAATTGGCGCCGATCGAGGCGCCGACGATGACGGCGCGGTCGAGGCGGGCGCCGCGTTCTTTCATCAGCCATTCCACGGCGGCTTCGACGTCCAGCATCTTCGCCTGATGCTCGGCGTCGCTGAAATTTTTATAATCGAGCCGGCGATCGCCTTGGCGCAGGCTTTCGCCGTGGCCGCGCAGGTCGATGGCCAGCACCGAACCGAACCCGGCGCCGACCAAGGCCTCGGCCAGCGGCGCCCAACTCTCCTTGGTCTTCGGCATCATGTGCAAAAGCAGGGCCGCCGGGCCGCCCGCGGGGCCAATGAACAGGCTGCCGGCGATGGTGACGCCGTCGGAGGTGGTAAATGCGACGGTAGGCATAGTAGATACCCGTTGCTTCCAACCTATCATAGTAACGAAAAAGCCGCTCTCATGGCGGCTCGACGGCTTCTTGGAGTATTTCGACCCAACGGGCCGGATGGACTTCGTTATGGTCGTGGGAGCGGTCGTAGACCCAGCGGCCGCAGACCTTCACCAGGTCGCCGATCGCCAGGTCGGGCAAGATCGGAAAGTTCGGACGGATCGGATCGTCGATTTCGACCAGGATCCGGCGCCGCACGCCTTCATCCTCGGGGTGCGTCCGCCGCCAAGAGTAGCGCATCGTCTCATCGTCGAGGTCGACGTCGAAGTTGATGTCGCCGTCGGTCGGCTCGATGTTGAGCGTCTTGATCACGCCCCGCACGCAGATGCCGTCGGCGTAGACGTCCCAGCCCTGCAAATGGTGGACGAGCGGCGTCGCGATCAATCCCGGATTGGGATCGAAGTACCCGGACGGCCGGTAGGCCTTGACGAAATGCTCCAGGAAATCGGCGTGATCGCCATCCAGATCGAGATCGTTGCGCTGGACCGCGTGGGTGCGCGGCGGCGAACCTACGAATCGAGGCTTGGGACCCATGACGATGCCGAGCGCCCAGGTCACCGAAACCAGACAACCGGCGGCAAAGACGAACGCGGCGAGCTTCAGCGCCAGGATGCGGAGATTTCCGTGCATGCTGCCTCCTCGGGAAAGAACAGGGCCACCGCATCATGCGGCGGCGTTGCCGTCAATACGGGCGGGCGGTTCCGGTCATCGTTTGGCCAGCGCCGGAATGGCCATCATCCAGCGCTCGACCACGAGATTTTCGGGACCGTCTTTGTCGAACCAGATCGGCATAAAATCATCGATCTTCATCGAGCGCGGACCTTCTTCGATTTCCGGATCCATCATCCAGATGGTGTCGCCCTCGATGTCGTAGACGACGGAATAATGATCGCCGTCGGCCGACCACCAGCCGACGATGACCGGCACGTCGAGATCGACGAAGCTCCGGAGGTCCTCGAAGCTGGCTTCGTTTTTGACGACGGGTTCGTAGCCGAGGGCGCGGACGCCGCCCACCATGCCGTCATGATCGGTGCCGTCTTCGGATGTCGCCCGGCAGAGTTTCGCCAGTTCGCCCTCGGAAAAGCTTTTGCCGAAATGCGCCAGCAAGGACTTCAAACTCGCCGGACCGCAGAGTCCGGGCGTCTGTCGAACATGCTTGATGGTGCGTTTCGGCATATCATCCGCGCGTAAAATGCGCCTTGCCCGCCCGGCGCCTGTCGGCCCGCTCGGCGGCCAGCGCATAGTCATGGGCGTCGGCATAAGACATCCCTTTTTTCATGAGACGGCGTTCCTCGATTTCGTGGAGCAAGGTGGAACGGCGTTCGTCGGCATTGAGCCGGGCTTCGACCCAGATTTCGTTTCGCGGAATATAGGAATAGACCAAGTCGTGCCCGCCGAGCAGGAAATACGGGTCAAGCGAGGCCCGGACCGAGGCGCCCGCGATGAGACGGACGGTCATGCCGGATGCGCGCACCGTTTCGACGACGCAGATATCGCCCGAATGATCGGTCAGGGTGCGCATGGCGATCTGGCGGATCTTTCGGAACGGGCTTTTGGGCAGCGACCTCTCCAACCTCGCCAGCGCCGAAAACAACTTGGTTTCAGCCTTAAGCTGACGATCGACCCAGAGTTCGCCTTTCGGAATGAACGTAAAATCGGCGGCCGTTCCCCAGCCGCTGAAATCGGTTTCAATGGTATTGCGGATATTTTCAGCGTCGACGAATTTCGTTTTCATAACGTGGTCAGCATAGCATAAGACCAACGGCTTGGATGGATCAAGGCTTGATAAACATCCCGTCGCCGAATGAAAACAGGCGGAAACGCTTGCGGATGGCGCGGCGATAGAGTTTTTGCAGCGTCTCGCGGCCCGCTAAAGCCGAGACCAGCATCAGCAGGCTCGAACGCGGGACGTGAAAATTCGTGATCATTCCGTCCACGATTTTGAAACGATAGCCCTCTCGGATGAAGATTTCGGTAGCGGCGGTTTTCGCTTTGAGACGCCCGTGGGCATCGATGGCCGATTCGAGCGTCCGGGCGACAGTGGTGCCGACGGCAATGATCGGCCGGTCGGTCGCCTTGGCCGCGTTGATGGCGGCCGCCGTCTTGGCGCCAACCGTGTAGCGTTCGGAGTGCAGGCGATTTTTTTCGATCTGGCCGGCCGAGAGCGGCGCAAAGGTGCCGAGATTGACATGGAGGGTGACGAAACGGATTTCATGGCCGGCCTTTTCCAGCTTGGCCAGCAGTCGCGGCGTGAAATGCAGCGAGGCGGTCGGCGCGGCCACCGAGCCGCGGGTGCGGGCGAAGACGCTCTGATATTCGCGCTTGAGCGCTTCCGGGGCGAGCGTCGCTTTTTTTATGTAGGGCGGGAGCGGGGCGACGCCGTACCTTTCGAGCAGATCGTAGATCTTGGCGGCCGGAAAAGACGGTTTCAGGCCGTAGATACCGCTCTTTTTGTTTTGCACAATAAAATTGTTCAGCTTGTCGACGGTCAAAACGGCGCCCGTTTCCAATTGACGGTCGGCCAACGCTTCTATTTTGCCGTTCTTGATCCCGAGAAAAAGCAGCCTGACGGCGCCTCCGGTCGCCTTGCGAACGGTGATTCGGGCCGGAACGACCTTGGTGTCGTTGAAGACCAGCAGCGATTTCGGCGGCAGATGCTTGGCGAGGTTGGCGAATATATCTTCGACCACGCGTCCAGTCGCGCGGTCGTAGACCAATATTCGAGCGCTGTCGCGGGGATGCGCCGGCGTTTGGGCGATCAAGGCCTTCGGAAAGGCATAGTCATACCGCTCGAGGAGCGCATCCAATCTGTTCATACCTTGCCTCGGCGAATTTCGTTTCGAACCTGGACTACGAGGCCGTTAAAAAAGTGGAGATTATGCATGGTTAAGAGCGTTCCGGCAGTCATCTCCTTGGCCCGAAACAGGTGGCAGAGGTAGGCGCGAGAATGCTCGGTACAGACCGGGCATTCGCAGGCCGGGTCGAGCGGCTTGCGATCCTTGTAGTAACCCGCTTTGCCGATTTCGATGCGGCCCCGCGAAGTGAAGGCGGTTCCGTGGCGCGCATAATGCGTCGGTACCGTGCAATCGAAGGTGTCGATCCCCTCTTTGATGATCCGGCGGATGTCTTCGGGATGGCCGATGCCCAAGAGATGCCGCGGTTTTTCATCGGGCAGCTCATTGACGACGGCGCGGATCATGACGCTCATAGTTCGTTTGTCGGCGCCGAACTCGCCGCCGATGCCGAAGCCGGCGAAGGGCATGGCGCCGATGATCTTCGCGCTTTGCCGGCGCAGATCGAGGAATTTTCCGCCCTGGACGATGCCGAACAGGGCCTGTTTCGTACGCTGGGCGTCGAGGCAGACTTTGGCCCAGCGATGGGTCCTTTCCATGGCCGCGATGGTGTAAGCGCGGTCGGCGATCGGCGAAGTGCATTCGTCGAAAGCGAAGATGATGTCGGCGCCGATGGCTTCCTGGATGCGGATCGAATCCTTCGGCCCCATGAAGATTTTTTTGCCATCGAGATACGAGGTGAAGAGCACGCCGTCCTCGCCGATGGTCAGCAGCTTGGGCTTGGCCCGGGCGCCGATCTTGGCCTTGGACTTCTCTTTGAGAATCTTGCCCATGCCAAAATCGCGGCCGAAGCCGAGGCTGAACACCTGAAAGCCGCCGGAGTCGGTCATCATCGGCCCATTCCAAGCCATGAACTCCTGCAGACCGCCGGCGTTTTTGACGATCGTCCCGCCCGGTTTGAGATGCAGATGGAGAGTGTTGGCGATCAACAGCTTCGAACCGGCGGCTGCCGCCTGATCGTTGGTCAGAGCCTTAACCGCTGCCTGGGTAGCGACGGTCACCAAGGCCGGCGTCTCGACGTCGCCATGGGGCGTCGAAATGACGCCCATGCGGGCCCGGCTCTTCTTAGATTTTTTGGCGATGGTGAAGGCGATGGCCATATCCGAGTCGAAGGTGTTTTGACGGCTTAGACTATCATGCCGGGCCATCGCCCGCAAGGCTCAAAGGGGGTAGAAAAAAACCGCCGACAGGGCGGTTACTCGTTGAGGATGCGCGGTAGGCGGCCGACTTCCGCCAGGAGTTCCTGGCTGGACCAGACGGCGTCCGGGATTTCGAGCCAGCCGGTATCGGACGGCGCCTCTGCCGTCGGGCGGATGCGCCGGACGAAACGGTACCGGTAGGGTGAAACCGGGTTCCTGTACCAGTTGATCTGGCAGTTCCAGATCCCGGCTTCGGACTTGTCCGAGGACATCAGTTCATGGAGGCGCGCCAGCGACAATCCTTCGAACAGGTGGCTGCATGCCCAGAGCAGTTCGCCGTGGCCGACGATCAGATGGGTGTCCGGATCGAAGAAGGGCAGCCGATGAATGAGCGGCAGCGCCGTGGCCAAGACGCGGTCGCAGACCTCGACCATGGACTCGCCGTCGGGCGGCGTCCAATACGGACCGTGGATCTGGCGGAAGTGCGGATCGTCCGGATAGTCACGCGCCCGATCAAGCGGCGAGATGATGTCGAACTTTCCCTGATCGCGCTCGCGCAGCGAAATCGAGCGTTCCCACCGCGCCTCCGGCAGGCCGAGGTTGCCGGCGGTCTCGCAGGCGCGGACCGTGTCCGAGACGGTGTAGCGGCAAGGGCCGGATGGCAGATTCTGACGCAACCACTCGCCGGCTCGCTTGGCCTGGGCCAGGCCCTTGTCGGTGAGCCTGAACGAAGAACTGTGGCGGTTCATGAACGCTTCGGTCAGGACGCCGAGGTTGCCGCGTTCAAGATTTCGAATCGCGAGGTTGCCCTCGGACTGCCCATGACGGACAAGCAACAGATGCATCGGCAAGGACATCACTCTCCTCCTTTGTGAAAGAGCCTCGGCCTGGATGCCGAGGCTCGATCATTGCACGGGCTCTGCCGCCGGTCAAGGCAATCCGAACACCCTGATTGCATTCCCGGAAAGAATTTTTTCGGCATCCTTGCCGGCCAGCTTTCGGACCAGCCGCAGATACGGTTTCTGATTCGAAACCGGCCAGTCGGTGCCGAAGAGCAACTTGTCGGGCGAGGCGGCGACGCGCAGGAATTCCTTGAAGAGTTCGGAGAAATGCGTCCGGTGCTTGGCGTCGAAATCGCCGTAAACGAAACCGGAGCAATCGGCGACGACATTGGCATTCTTGTAACAGACCTCGGCCGCGTCGGTCACCCATGGGAATCCCATGTGGGCGATGACGATCGGCAATTCAGGCATCTCGGTCGCGAGGTCGTCGATATGTATGGGCAGGGCGTACTTCAGCTTGGCTGCGCTGGACTTCGAATACGTATCGCCGCTATGGAAAACGGCCGGCTTTTTATATTTAGCCAGCAAAGCGAAGTACGGCCGCAGCGTCGGCTCGTTGGGATAGAAATATTCGTAGCCGACGTAGAACTTGAGGCCGTGGATCAGCCCGTCGCGCAGCCAGCTCTCAACCTTTTCGGTCGGCGGCAGCGGAGCGGCGGTCGGCGAAATCGAACCGACGGCATGCAGCACGCCGCGGTGCGGCGCCAGCATTTCGATGCACTCGGCGGTCGGCAGGCCGTTGATATCGCCGCAAAAAACCATGGCCCGGTCGATGCCGGCTTTTTTCATCGAAGCCAGCAGCTCTTCGGGCCCGGCCTCGATCAACTCACGGCCTAAGTGCGTGTGAGCGTCGATGATCATATTAAAATCCGAGTTTCTCTTTGACGATGACCATGGTGATACGGCCGGCCTGGACTTCCTTATTTATCGTCAGCACCTTATTGACGCCGCTGCCGATGCCATAGACTTTGCGGGCCCGGGCGTCTTCGAGCGGCAGGCAGTGTTCGTAGATGCGTCGCATCCCCTCATCGGAATCGCGAACAATCTTCTGCGCCCCGACGACCCAGACAACATGGCTTGAACCGTAGGCGTAGGCCGGCAACTGGCTGCCCGTTGCCGAGGCGATCAGAACGTGGCCGTCTTCGGTGACCGCGTGAACGCTGCCGATTGCCCAGTCGGGACCGGCGCCCATCTTTTGCATCAGCGAGCCTTGGGTCTTGCGATCCATCGCCTTGAATTTGGCGCGAATCGGCGCGAACTTTCCAGATTCATTGAGCTCTTTTAGAAGTCCGATGATATCGAGCGTCACCGAGCTCATGGTCATGACCTCGGCCCCTTCCGGAACGAGCTCGAGCACTTTGCGTTTGGCCGCTTCACCATTCTCAACGACGATGGTTGCAATGCCGTTGGCCGCCAGGGCAGCAACGGTCTTTACGATCGCTTCATCGGAAGCCAGAATGTCGAAAGCCATAATATTTCGCCAACTCATCGCAGAACAAAGTCCAGTAATATGGAAAAGTATAGCAAAAAGCTAAGTCTTTTGTTAAGCTAGGGCCGATATGGATTTCGCCGCCAAAAAATCGTCCATGCTTGAACTGGTGCAGAAGCACCATGCCGGCCAGTTCCGCGTCGGCGAGGTTCCGGTCTGGCACCATCTGGCCCGCGTTTCCGGCCTGCTCGAGACCGTCTTGGGCGAAACCCGCGAAGGCGCGGCCGGCGAACGCGAGGACATCATCGTGGCGGCGCTGGCCCACGACAGCATGGAGGATACGGCCGTGACGCCGGACGAACTCAAGGCGATCCTTGGCGAGCACGGCCTGGCCCTGGTCGAAGGCATGACCAACCGCTTCGGCGACGACCATCCCGAACCCTACGTGCACCAGGTGATCGAATCCGAGGAAGGCGTCCGCCTCATCAAGCTCTCCGACCTTTTCGACAACTGCACCAGCGTCACCTACAACCTCTTCGGCCTGGGCACCAAATGGAACGACGAATACTTCTTACCGATCGTCCGGCCGATGATCGCCGCCATCATACCGACGCCTTTCCATGCTTTCAGCCGAACCGGCGAGCTGCTCAAGGCGATGGTGCGGGCCTCGTACGCCAACCTTCTCGAAGAACACCGACGTTACAAAGAAGCCGGACGCAACGGCGTCGCGACGATCACGCGGGAGAGCAAATAAAATCGCCCCGGGAGTTCGGGACGAGTCAGGCCGCACCATGCGGTCATGTTCGTGGTAGCAGCCGCCGCCGCTGCCGTCAAACAAAACGGGCCCATCAGCGGATGAGCCCGTTTGCGATCGCGCTTCAGCAGCGATCAGCGGCGAGGGAACGGTCGGCGGCCTCCCGACCGGCCGCCACTGCCGCCAAATGGACGATGACCTCCGCCGCCCGGTCGGCCATAGGGCCGTTCGGCGGGCTTTTCATACGGCAACGGCGGGCGTTCCGGCGGAAGTTCCGGCAATTTGGAAATGGGGAGATTGACGCGGGCCAGCTTCTCGATATCGCGGACTTCGCTGCCCTGGTCGGGCGTGGCGAACGAAATGGCGCGGCCGGCGCGGCCGGCGCGGGCCGTGCGGCCGATGCGGTGAACATAGTCCTCCGGATTCTCCGGAATGTCGTAGTTCAAGACGACCTCGATGCCGGTGACGTCGATGCCGCGGGCGGCGATGTCGGTGGCCACCAGGATGCGATATTTGCCGGACTTGAAACCATCGAGCGCTTCGCGGCGCTGGGCCAGCGAACGGTCCGAGTGGATTTCATTGGCGCTGTGGCCCATGGCGCGGACGGCTCGGGCGATCTTCTTGGCGCCGAACTTGGTGCGCGAAAAGACGAGGACCGTGCCGTGATACTCGGTCAGGAGCTTATCGAGCAGGCGGTTCTTCTGTTCCTTGCGGACGACGAAAAGTTCCTGGGCGACGCGCTCGGCGGTGGTGCCGGCGCGGGCGATCTCGACGCGGACCGGCAGCTTCATGTGGGCCGAGGCGATCCGGACGATGTCGTCGGGCATGGTGGCCGAGAACAGCATCGTCTGGCGCTCCTTGGGCACGGTCTGCAGAATGCGCTTGATCTGGGGCGCAAAGCCCATGTCGAGCATGCGGTCGGCTTCGTCGAGCACCAAAATCGTGACGTCGTGCAGATTGAGCGTCCGCTGGTTGATGTGGTCGATGATGCGGCCGGGGGTGCCGATGATGACGTGCGGCGTGCGGCCGAGCATCTGCTTCTGGCGTTCCATGGAGGCGCCGCCGATGATGACGGCGGTGCGCAAGCCGTGGCGGCCGCCGACTTTTTGATAGGTCTCGTCGACCTGGAGCGCGAGCTCGCGGGTCGGCAGGATGACCAGACCCTTGCCCTTCACTTGGGCCAGGCGCTGGATCATGGGGATGCCGAAGGCCAGCGTCTTGCCGGTGCCGGTCTGGGCGATGCCGATCATGTCCTTGCCCTCGATGGCGATGGGGATCGACTTCTGCTGAATAGGCGTGGGAGTGGTGAATTTGAGCCGTTCGAGAGACTCAAGAAGCGTCGGCGCGATGCCGAGGCCGAAAAAACTTAATGGCGATGGAGACGGAGTTTCCGGTGTCATACGCGGTATCGTGACCCGAGTCCTTCTAGGTCACGCTTAACGAATGACACATGAGGTTCGAGTCTATGCCCTTTCGGGCTTAAACTTAGTGAGGAGTTACTCTATCAGAAAGCGGCCTTTTTGTCAATATTTGCGCGCAACGAAAAACCGCCCCGCGCGAGCGGGACGGCTTTCGAGCGGGCTCTTAGGCGCGCTGGACGTTCTTGGCGCGGGGACCCTTCTCGGAGTCCTCGGTCTCGAAGGAGACCATGTCGCCGACGCGGAGTTCGTTGAAGGTGACTCCAACGAGAGCGGACGAGTGGAAAAACACGTCCTTATCCTGGCCTTCGGGGGTGATGAACCCGAAACCCTTGTCGGTCAACCGCTTGATGGTGCCGGTCATAGGAAGACAATTGCTAAAGGTGAATTATCCGCAAATACCGGCCTCATCGCGAAAACTCGACTGGATTTCCACTCCGAGCGTACTTTGCAAAATCGAGATTACACCCTGGCCCGGATACTGTAAAGGGGCGGCGCGATTCGGACTTAAAGAGCGCTCAAATCGATGGTCGTATCGATGCGGATTTGGGCCACGAAATCGGGGATGTGACTGACCATGACCATGGCGCCCTGGTAGGCATCGAGGGCCTTGGCGATCATCGGCAAATGGCGAAAATTGATGTGGTTGGTGGGTTCGTCGAGGATGAGCAGGCCAGGCCTCATGAGCACCAGGCGGGTCAGAAGCAGGAGCCCCTTTTGGCCCTCGGATAGGCTGCGGATTTTGTTGCCGAGCGCTTTGCCGTCAAGCAAAAAGCCGGCGGCGGTCGAACGCAGCGCCTGCTCGTCTTTCTTTTCCATGACGTCCATGAGGCTGTCGAAGGCGGTCTGGTCGAAATCGAGCGTCGAGAAATCCTGGCGGTAGTAGCCGACCCGGACTTTGTCTCCGATGGTCACTCCTTGGGCCGTCCCAGAGGCGATCCTCTCGAGGAAGGTCGATTTGCCGATGCCGTTGGGGCCGGCCAGCAACAGATGCGAGCCGCGCCGCAGCACCAGATCGACCTCTTTGGTCTTGGGTTCGCCGTCGACCATGATGCCGATCTCTTTGATCTCGAGGATCCGGCCGTTGAAATCGTACTCGAACTGCTGGGCGGGAATCTCGAAATCGCGGATCGCCTTGTCTTCGCGGCGAACCTCGACCATGCCCTCCTCGGCCTCGTAGGCGGCCTCGCGCATGCGCTTGGCCACAGCCCGGAGCTTGCCGCCCTTGTGGGCGAAGACCTCGGCCTGCTCTTTCTTCTTGCGGATCTCGGCTTCAGCCCGGGCGTTGGCGGCGCGCTCGCGTTCGACGCGTTCGGCGATCTCCTCGACGACGTTGTAGTAGTTGCCGACATACTGCTCGACCTTGTGGGTGAAGGCGTCGAGATACAGCACGCCGTCGGTGAAAGCGTTCAGGAATTCGGCATCATGCGAGATGACGATGACGGTCTTGTCGTAGGTCATCAGGAACCCGGTCAGGTGCTCGATCCCCTCTTTGTCGAGATTGTTGGTCGGCTCGTCGAGCAGCAGGATGTCGGGGTCCTGGATCAGCGAG
>JACQSM010000066.1 GCA_016205965.1 Candidatus Uhrbacteria bacterium | reverse complement strand
CCGCCGCCGCGATCGGCCCGCCGACGAGGCCGTGCTCGGCGACGGAACCGGCGCCGGATCCGGACAACGCCGCCTGGGCGCTGGTCGAGATGCCGCCGCGCCCGAACATCGCGCGGTTCGAGGCCGCAAGGCCGGCGCCGAAGATCGCTTGGCCGGCGGCCACGGTGGCCGCAGCCGGCCCGGCGCCGTCGTTAGCGCCGGAAAGATTGGACGCCAGCGCCTTGGCCTGCAGGTGCAGCAATATCGACACGAAGCCGATCACGAAGAACAGCACGAACTCCTGGCTCCCGAGCGAAAACGCTTTGCCCTTGAAGTCGCCCTGGCATTGGCCAAAGAGCGGGTCGCCGGGCTTCGGGTTGACCGTCTGACAGTTAGCCTTCCACGCCGCTTCTCCCTTCCAGCTCTCGGTAACGCTTTTTCGGTATGTATCGACGGTGGAAACGGTTAGCCCCATGGCGCCGGCGGCGAAGACGATGGTCAGCGCCGCGCCGAGTAAAATGCGCGCCGCCGCCAAGGGAAAGGCGCGGGTGGCGGGAAACGGGAACGCCATCACCAGCAGCGGCGCGACGATGCCCATGGCCACGAACTTGAACAACGCCTCCACCAGGAAGGCGACGAACACGCCGAGCACGAAGAGATAGGGGATCAGGATGATGACGGCGCCGACCAGGCGCGGGATGAAGGTGGCGGCGCCGGCGACGGCCGCCGAGATGTTGCCGAAGAAGCCGCTGTCCGTCTGGTCGCTGCCCGGGCCGCCGGAGACCAGCTGCCAGGTGAACTTGACTATGGCGACGATCTGCTTCTCCACCGCGCCGATCAGGACGGCGTACTTGTTGGCAGCCTCCGATCCCGTCGGCCCGCGAATATCCGCGTCGGATACGGTGCCGACGATCTCGATCACCGCCATGCCCAAGTCGAGTGCGGTGTCCTCGAGCGGGCGGAATATCCAGTCCCGGTAGATGGTGTAGTCGCCGAGCATGACGATGGCGACGGCGGCGGCGAGGCAGACGCCGACCAGCTTCTTGACGTCGTCGATGGAGCGCTGACCGAGGACCATGGTCAGCCCGAACCAGGACAGGTAGGCGGCGAGGGCGGTGCCGAACAGCACCGAGGCCGGCTGCCCGAGGTTCACATAAATGCGCTCGATGAATGTCGTGCCGATGCCGTGCAGTTGGTTGAAGAAGCCGCAAAGCCAACAAGTGTCGTCCATCGTTCCCCCATGGTGAAAATTTAACGGGTGGCGCGCAGTAGCACCCGACCCGGCCCGCCGCCCGTTATCGCGTTCTGTTTTTTACTTAGGCTTCGAAAATTGACGTTAAATGTGAAGCCCTGTTCGAACCGCGTGTATGGCATGTAATAGTTGCCGAGGGGGTCCCACACTCCAGGTACCGCCTCATCACCTGGGACGATATCCGGATCCTTCCGAAGACCATGCCAGCCGCCGTAGCCGTCCGTGTCGGTCGTATACATTGCGATCATGCCCTTCGGCCATTTTGGGTTTCGACCGCGCACGTTGTCCGGCACGCGCGTGATGACAAATGCCCCGTCGCGGTAGGGCAGGAAGACATTGCATTTCGTCTGTTTCTGCAACTCGCATGTAATGCGTCCATCGACGATAAGCGAACCGTCGGCGCGCTCCAGCCGGTATACAACGTCGAACTTCTCCGGTATGCCTTCGGCGGAGCCGCCGGCGTCGCAGGCGGTGGCGAACAAAAGGCTGGAAACGACTATGGAAACGGTGGATTTAAGACGGGTCATGGCGAGGTGCTCCTTTGTCAATGTCCCTGTCGGGCGCCAAGTGACCTTGGGCGCCCTCCGCGCCTCTTGGGTTCGAACAGCGCGGGCACGAGGAGGAGAACCAGCGGCGGCAGCACGTTGAGCCCCAGCACCAGCATGACGCCGACGGCGGTGTGGCCGCGGGTCAGCATCAGGCCGCCGAAGGCGACGCCGATGGCGGCCAGCGCCGCCGTCGCCACCACCCGGTGCCGCAGCTCGAGTGGCCGCGGCTCCGGGT
>JACQSM010000068.1 GCA_016205965.1 Candidatus Uhrbacteria bacterium | reverse complement strand
CGACTACATCCGCCTGGGCCAGTCCGCGACGACCCTGTCGGGCGGCGAGGCCCAGCGAGTGAAGCTCGCCACCGAGCTGTCCCGCCGGGCCACGGGTCGGACGTTCTACATCCTCGACGAGCCGACCACCGGCCTGCACTTCGACGACATCAAGCGGCTGCTGGTGGTCTTGAACCAGCTGGTCGACAAGGGCAACACCGTGCTGATCATCGAACACAATCTCGACGTCATCAAATCGGCCGACTGGGTCGTCGACATGGGGCCGGAGGGCGGTTCGGGCGGCGGCAAAGTGATCGCCGAAGGAACGCCCAAGGCCATCGCCAAAGTCAAAGGGTCGAGAACCGGCGATTATCTCAAAAAAATTCTCAAGTGAGCGCAACGCCCTCCCAAAAGGAGGGTGTTGACTTTTCGGCTTGTTTGTACCACCCTTTCCTCAACCCACGCCCTTTTCAAAGGAGGCGCCCGATGCTCATCTGCCCCGCATTGCTCATCCTCACCGGTTTGGCCGGGGAATCCTCCGTCGCCGCCCTCGATCCCGTCACCGAGCGGGACAGCGATTCCTGGCACTATCGGTTCGAAGGCCGGATCCGCTACCACGCGCTCGGTTACGATCCGTCATGGATCCCGTCCACCGACGGTCCCGAGCTTTACGACGCCTCGCAGATCTCCTCGAACAGGACCGAGTGGCGCGGCCGGGTGATGCTCGGCAGCCGTTTCTTCGACCTGGAGCTGGAGCCGTACACGAATTTGCCCGCGATCGGCATGGGCGTCCGCTATGCCGGTCTCGAAGTGAACGGCCGGGTGTCGCTGACTGATTTTTTCCGGTTCGGCGCCTACCACCATTCTCAGCACAACTTCTGGGACGGCAGGTTCGGCAAGGGCCTCAACCTCAATGCTTTCACCGCCGACTTGGCGCTTCATCAGTTCAACTTCGTCTTCAGGGAGAAGCCGGGTCACAGCGTGCTGCGCATCATCGGTTATTGGTTCTTCGCCACCGAGGGCTCGCCCTACGTGCTGACCGAGAAGACCAGGGTGCCGTCGTCCGATGTCGGTTCGACCCTCTGGCGCGTCGACGTGAACTACGCCTTGCGGCATCCCTGGGGTCTGGTCGAATGCGTCAATGAGGTTCGCGGCGAACTCATCCTGCCGAATTCCAGCCGCGGCCAGTGCAACGGCGGCCTGGCGGTCGGGCGCGCGCTGTTCGGCGTTTGGAGCGAGCACATTCTCATCGGCCCGTTCGTCGGATACGGGTACAACTTCCAAAGACAAAACGATTTCGGAACGTATGATGCGAGCCTGGGCTTCATCATCACCATCCGAGCCGCCGATTCGACCTTCGCGGACCGTCCAGCCTGGTAATTTACCGGGCTTTTTTATCCGCAGGGGACAGGTACCTACGATGCGCCTGTCCCCAATAAAAAAGCCGCGTGATCAGATCACGCGGCCGCGATTCTCGTCGCCGGATGGGCGCGGCGGCCGTTGTGGTCGGCCAGGCGCGCCACGTACGGCAGCAGCTCCCGCATTTTCTTGGCCTCGCCGATGGCGGCCAGGGCCAGGAACATGAACAGGCTGTCGTCGAAGGCCTCAAGGTACTGATCGCCGATGGCCCGCTTGAGCGCCTCGCGCAGCGCCTCGCCGAAGGCGAAGCCGAGCGAGGCGTGGATCTCGAAGCCGCCGTACTCCTGCCACAGGCGCCGGTTCAGCGCCTCATGCCGGTCGCGGGCGGCCTTGATCTCGGCCGTCCGCCGGGCGAGGTCCGCCCCCACGGCGTCCGCGGGAATGTCGGTCACCGGCCGGATCGCTCCGTGCTCAATGGCATTGATCACGCCATCCAGCGTATCCATGGCCCGGTCAGTCAAGGCCTCGCTGCGGCCGTAGGCATTCAGGAACCTTCTGATCTCTTCCGGTTTGGTCTTCATCTTCCGCTCCTTTTCGGTTGGTGTTGATCGCCGGCGCGCCGCGCATCCATCATCGGGCGGTCCTTTCGCGCCAGGACATGGCAGTACACCACCGTCGGCCAGCCTTGTCAAGATTCGGCCGAAGGCGTACTCTCGCGCTCAAGGAGGGACGAACGATGAGATCGGCTCTTTGCACCCCTTTGTTGCTCTGCTGTGCCTGCATCATGTCGCCCGGCAGCGACGCGCAGTACACCTTTTATTTCAGCTCGCAGGAGTTCGACGGCGGCACGCTGCCGGTGCCGTACGGCGAACAGGTGAACGTCGAGGTCATGGTCCAAGATGAAAACGGCGACTTCGTCCTCATCAACCCGTTCCTGATCTCCTGGACCGCCGCCGACCCCGACATCCTGGAGGTGTCGTCGTTCGACGGCCACGCCGCCATCAAGGGCAAAAAGGACTGGTTCGACGTCCTGCCTCCGGGGGCCGACGCCGGAGCCGGCCATGAGCCCGCCACCGATCTGATCGTCGACTACCGCGGCAGCACCGGCGTCATCAGGGTCGTGGTGGTCATCAACGCTCAAGACACCTGGTCGATTCGGGCCGACGATGACCCCGCGCAAGAGGTCAAGTTCAAGCAGGATGGGCGCACCGTGCGTCACGAAATCTTCGACTACGAGGGTTCGATCGACGGCAACGCCTTCATCTTCTCGGGCTTCGGCTACGACCTGACCGGCGCCTTCGTCAACCGCGACCGGACCGAAGGCACTTACATCAACAACAATAAGGGAACCGCCGGCCCCTGGGTCGGTGATCGTCTCTGAAACCGCTGACAGCGGTTTTTTCATGCCTTTTTAAGGCGGCGCATTGCGCGTCGCTCGATTTTGCAGTATACTATATAAGATATGACTGCCTCACCGCCACCGGTCGCGGCTAAACTCAAATTTCTGGCCAAGGTCAGGAGCGATCACGTCATTCTTTTTCTTTTGAACGTCGCCATCATCGCTTCGGCCCAGGTCCTGGGCGACGGCCGGCTCTTGTACGACACGGGCGCGATCAGGTTCATCGCCGTCCTCTTCGTCGTCCTGGCGGCCATCCGCATGTTCGACAATTTCTTTTTTTCCGACCCGATTCTCCGAAAGATCATCCGATCGGCGCTGGCCACGACGATCCTGTTCGCTTCGACCCACACGCTGTTCTATGCCGCCGGTTTCGCGCTCGACCTGACCAGGGCCACTCTCACTTTGAGCATGGTCAACTATTATTTCGCGGGCTTGCTGATCTTGGCGCTCGGTCCGGCCATCGCCCTGCGCGGCTACTTCAAGAGCAGCGAACTCGTCAACTACGTCAGCATGATTTTCGTGGCCGTTCTGCCGGTGCTGACCGCTATTCTCTCTGAACGCAACCAGTCATTAAGGCCGACGTCGTTCATCTTCTATCTCTACCTCGGCGTCACCCTGATCGTCGGTCCGTTCACCTTGTCGCGCATCCTTTGGGTCAAAAGGTCCTTCTCTCCTCTCAAAGCGTTCATGACCTGGATTGCCTGGGCCGTGGTTTTCATCACGACGGCGGCCTCGATCAACGTTTTGAACGTCGTTATGGAAACCAATATCGGCATTCCGGCCTTTCAGGTGGAATACTTGCACCTGTACGCCTTTTTCATCGCCGTCAGCATCATGTTTTTGGCATTCGACGAGATCAAGGGCATCGGCGGCGTATACGGCGATATCCGCAAGGAAATGAACGAGGCATGATTTTTCGCCGCCGGACGGGGCCCGCGGGGCCTTTTTTTTGTTGCGACCCATCGCCGGATTGAGCTATAATTGCATTCCGGAGGTTCTGGCGATCTCCGCCGACTTATGAGGGGGATCAGGCACATTCTCAAATTCGGCTCGATTTTTTCTTTGACGGCGCTTTTCGTATTCACCAATGCGGCGCCGGCGGTGATTCGGCTGGCCGGATTGCCGCGGCTTGCCGATGAGGTGCAGGTTAAGCATGCCAACGCCGCCACGCCGTTTTATCTTCGCGATTCGGTATCGTCCATAAATCCCGGTGCCGATGAGGAAAGAGATCTTTTGCTGACCCGCGGCGCCGCTTCGGTCGGCTACGTCAAAGGCACCGTGGCCGGCACCGTGACCCCGCCGACAACGGCGACGCAATTCACGAAAACCAATGGCGGGACGGGACAGATCTGGTATACCAATCCTTTGAACGCGGTCACAGTTTCGGGCAACGTGACTTTCAATCTTAGGGCCAAGGAATCGGCCACGTCGGCCAACTCGACTATCACCGCCGAACTCTTGCGGGCCGATAACTCTGGCGCGATTCTTTCGACTATTGTCAGCGTCCAGCTTAGTCAGAGCGAATTGACCACCACCGATGCCGCCAAAAACTGGACCAAGGCGCCGACCTCCACGGCCTTGAGCGCCGGCGACCGGCTGGCCGTGCGCGTCTATATCGATGACGGCAGCGGCGTCACCATGGGCAACGGCCGTACGGTGACCATGACCATCGACGGTCCGAGCGCCGGCGCCGCCGGAGATTCGTATGTGCAGTTGACCGAAGCCGTGAGCGAGCAGCCCCCCGTCACTACCATCGCCGACGGCACCAACCCTGGTAACTCGACGGTCGCCCCGAGCTCGGCCATCACCGACCTCGATGCCTTCACCGTGTCGACCAGCTTGGGCCTTGATTTTATTACTGGACTGACCGCCACCCTGACCGGCGCCAGCTCCTTCGAGTCCTTGAGCGAAGTGCGCATCACGAGCGATGACGGCGCCACCACCTACTGGAGCGCCGTCGTTGACCCCGGCAGCAACACCGTCAACTTCAGCGGGGGCACGCCCATCACGGTCAGCACCACCCCGACCCAGTACAAGATTCGTATCACGCCCAAGACCCACCTCAACATGCCGGCGCCTCCGGGCACGAGCTACGGCGTCGGCGGCACGGTCACCGCTTTCACTACCACCAACACCAAAGCCGGCAGCGACTCGGGCAGCGCCACCGTCACGGTG
>JACQSM010000061.1 GCA_016205965.1 Candidatus Uhrbacteria bacterium | reverse complement strand
CAGGAGCATGAGCAGGGCGAAACCGATGTTATGGGCCGTAGCTTCGACCCGGCGGCTGACCGCCCGGCCCCGGATCTTCTCGACCGCCAGGAACATGATGCGGCCGCCGTCGAGCGCCGGCAGCGGCAGGACGTTGATGATCGCCAGGTTGACGGAGAGCAGCGCCGTGAACTGCAGCAGGTAGCGGAAACCAAGATCGACGACCTGGGCGGTGACGACGGCGATGCCGACCGGACCGGAGAAGTCGACCGAGACCGGCTTGGCCGAGAACAGCTCGCCGAACAGCGTCCCGAACGAAGCCAGAATCTCGCGGCCGAACGACAGCGTCGCCGAGAGTCCCTGCACCGGCGCCAGATACCAAGGGTACGAAACCAGCCCGGTCTTGACCAGGGCGATGCCGAAGCCGACCTTGCCGGTTTCCGCCAACGGCGCCGGCACGACCGCCAGCTCGACTTGCCGGCCGTCGCGGCCAACTTTGACCGCGACCGGAACGCCGTCGTGCTCCGACGAGTACTTTTGGATGTCGGCGATTTCAGCGAGAGCCGCGGCATCGATGGTCATAAGCTCGTCGCCCGCCCGCATGCCGGCTTGATCGGCCGGCGAGCCTTTGAGGACGGTCATGACCTGGATCTTGGCCTCGGCGACGCGCGCCTGCGGCGGCAGGTTCTCGATCACCTGCGGCAGGCCGATGCCGTAGCCGACGGTCAACAAGGCCCAGGCCAGAACCGCGTTCATGATGACGCCGGCGGCGAGAATGAGCGTCCGCAGCCAGGCCGGTTTGGCGCCGAAGCTGTCATGGTTGCTCTTGTGTTCGCCCGACTCGCCCTTGATTTTGACGAAACCGCCCAGCGGAATCCAGTTGATCGAATAGACGGTGCCACCGCGCTTGAAGCCGAACATCCGCGGCGGGAAGCCGAAGCCGAACTCGTCGACCCGCACCCCGGCCCGCTTGGCCACGACGAAATGGCCCAGCTCATGCACGAATACGAGCAGCGACAAAACGGCCGTGAAGATGAGGATGGTCGAAAACATCAGGCGTCGATACCACGCAATAATAGCCGAAAAGGCGGATTTTAGGCAAAAGTCTCACCTGTCCCTTTGGTGCCAGGCGCCGCTACCGCTAAATGGAGTTCGGCCTGCCGAAGATCGGCGTTTCGGCCGAACCAGCTCGCGGCCAAACTCCGCAATGTTTCGGTGATGTCGGTGGCGAAAAAAGTTTTATCTCCCTTTTTGGAAAGTCGCGCCTCGATTTCCGGATGCCGCCGTATGTACGCTTCGAGTTTTCCGGGCGCCAATTCGTCCTGGCAGATGACCTGGATGCCTGGCCCGGCGATGCTTCGGATCATCTCCTTGGCAATCGGATAATGCGTGCAGCCCAGCACCAGCGTATCGATGTTTTTCTCCAACAAAGGTTTGAGATAGTCGGCCAGGATCGGTTCAAGCCATTTGGCGCCGCCGTTCTCGATCATCGGCGCCAAGAGCGGCGTCGCGACTTGCAGCACCTCGATATCCGGCCGCAACTTCCGAAGTTCGCGCGGATAGACGCCCGACCGCACCGTCGCGGGCGTGCCGATGACGCCAAGGCGACGACTCCCCCGCTCGATGGCCGTTTCCACCGTCGGAATGATTATGCCGAGTACGCGCCGATCCGCCAGGAACTTCGGCAAAAACTCTTGCTGAATCCGACGGAGCGCTTCGGTCGAGGCGGTGTTGCAGGCGATGATCACCAAGCCGCAATCACGTTCGAACAAAAAACGGACCGCCGCTTCGGTGAACTCATAGATGGTCTGCTGCGACCGATTGCCATACGGCACCCGCTTGGTGTCGCCCAGGTAAACGTAGTCGTACTCCGGCAACCGCCCGACGATACCCCGCATGGTGATGAGACCTCCGAGGCCGGAGTCGAAGATGCCGATCTTCATAGTTACGAACGGATCAACGCCAATAATTCATCACGGCGCTTTTCCATCATCTCGCGGTCGGCAGCCTCCACGTTCAGGCGCAGCAAAGGCTCCGTATTCGAGGCCCGCACCGAAAACCACCAGCGGCCCTGATCACCGCCGAAATCCAGGCGCAATCCGTCGATTTTGGTGACCGCGGCCGCCTCGTGCGCGTAGGTCTGCTCGAGCCGGGCCATCACCGCGGCGACGCCGGCCACCTTCGAGTTGATCTCGCCAGAATGGTGATAGCGCTTGAGCGGCGCCACCAGTTCGGACAGCGGTTTGCCGGTCTCGGAGAGCAATTCGAGAATCGTGAGCATCACCAGATCGGTCGACTCGGCGCCATACATGTCACGGAAATAAAAATGATTCGAGAGCTCGCCGGCGAAAAGCGCGCCCATCTCGCGCATCTGCGGCTTGATGAAGCCGTGGCCGACCCTGCACATCGTCGGCACGCCGCCGGCGCGCTCGATCTCCTCGGCCACGGCCAGGCTGCAACGCACGTCGTACAGAACGGCCTGCCCGGGATTGTCGCGCAATAATTTTCCGGCGACCAGCGCCAGGAGCAGATCGCCGCGGACGTTCTCGCCCTGCTCGTCGACCAACCCGACGCGGTCGCCATCGCCGTCGAAGGCGAAACCGGCGTGGGCCCGAAGCTCGCGCACCTTGGCCTTCAAAGCCTCCAAAGTTTCCTCTTTCAGAGGATTGGCCTCGTGATTCGGAAAGGCGCCATCGAGATCCAAAAACAATCCGGTCATGGTCACGTTGCGCACCCGGCCGAAGATGTCGGCGATGACGCAGCCCTCCATGCCGTTAGCCGTATCGACCACGACGTTCATGCGCTCGAGCTTCCTGACGTCGATCATCGCCAGCAGTTTGGCGACGTAGTCCTCGCGGATATCGGTCTCGACCATGGTGCCTGACTTTTTCTCCGGATACGGACCGGCCAGCGCCAGGTCGCGGATCTCGTCCATGCCCGAGGCCGCGCCGATCGGCAGGGCGTCGTCGTAGCAGAGCTTCAGGCCGTTATACTCCTTGGGGTTGTGCGAGGCGGTGATCATCATGCCGGCGTCATGCAGGTCGTATTCGGCGACGGCGAAGTAGAACATCGGCGTCGTGACCAGGCCGATGTCGACAACGTCGGCGCCCTGCGACATGATGCCGCGGGCCACGGCCTCGAAAAGCGCCGGCGAGGTGTCGCGCATGTCGCGGCCGACCACGACCGTACTGGCGCGGGTGAATTTGACTACCGCCTGGCCGACCCGGTAGGCGGTGTCGGCATCGAGCTCTTGCGGCGACAGGCCGCGGATGTCGTAGGCCTTGAAAATGGAGGTGTTCATAAACACCCGATATTAACACGGAAACTTTTCATAATCGCGTTGATTGAACTGGCGGCGTTATTTATTTCCAAACAACATCGTAATTTCCCCAAGGGCTCACATTTTGAATTGAGGCGTCTAGGCCGATCCTCGACATCACGGCTTGCAGGTCAACGCCAAAACGGCCGGCGATGTCTTGGGCGAAATTGATTGAAGAAACGGCATTCTTTTTGTCTTGCATCATTCTCGCAATGCTTTGAAATTGGGCGTGTCCCAACATGGATTCCAATGGGGACCAAAAACAGCTCGCGGTCATATAAAATTCTTGCCATGAATGCCCGCCGAAGTACGGCTGGTTCACAAGAGAGAGCGGCAAATACGGATTAAGATATGTCTGGTTCAAAACGCCAGTATCGACTGGAACCGATTTTCCGCCGACGCGCCAGTAACTGGCCAGACTGATATTATCAGCTTCGCAAACCGGCGTTTCGACATTATAAACCGGCCGCCGCCCAACATAGATGTTGATCACGGCCTTCTGGTCATCTCCGGACATGACCTCGACGAGCAGCTTGTTGTTGCCGCTAAAACTGAATGGCGCCGCCCAGCCGGATCGGGCGCGAGTCACGGTCGTCGCGCCGGCCTGCGACACTTGAAAACCGAAGCGATCGCCGCTCTGACCGATGTATTTTATGCTGAAAACATCAGCGCCGACGTTGAATTGCTCATTGACGCCGATGGTCGAAACATAATTCTCAGCGACCATTACGGCGTCATTCGCCGTCACTTTTGATTTTATATAATCGGCCAAACCCTCATCGAGAATGCCGTGATGAGGAGCAGATCTCGTGAGAGCATGAACAATTTCGTGGGCAAAAATTGGATAGACGCAAGTACCAGTCAATAATGAATCGTCCAAGGTCAATGCCGTACTCCATACGGTTATGCCATCTTCGCTCACTTCCCAAGGGCCGGATTTATTCAAAACGCGCACCGGTATCGAACCGGTTTGCCAATTGATGCCGAGATAATCAAGGTCGGCGGTCAGACAAACGCCGAACTCATAGGCGAGTTTGCGCAGGTATTCCAATTGGTCATTCGGCCCGATAACGGTGAAAACTCCGTGGGTGAATTTGACCTCTCCGGCTTTGGGTTCGAACGCCGCATAGCTGTGACATCTGGACCAGTTTTTTCTGTCACGTTCGCAAGCGAGCATGAGATCGACCGTCGATGATAAGCTTGGCGTGAGGGAGGTGAAAACCGCCTTCATTTCGCCGGTTTCCTGATTGAAAGACACGGGTTCGATGCGATAACCGAAATTTTCTTCTTTCTTTTTTGTCCCGAAATTCAAACGGTATGGATAAGCGATGAACGAAGTCGGCACGCCGTTCACCGAGTGCTTAAAACTCACGATCTTTTCCTCGGCATTAGAACCCGAGGCGACGGAAGCCACATCGATCGTCAGGTTGTTTGCCAACGTAAATCTCGATCCGCCCTTGAAACTGATCGTTTCGCTCATATTCAGTGGCGATCCCTCGATAGCGCTTTTAGCGCCGGAAACGTACGACTGGCCGATGGCGGCGACAGCTTGGGCAACTCGCTGCCTGGCGGCAGAATCAGCGGCGATAGCGGCGTCAACGATCGGTTGGAGCGGAATCGCAACGGCCACGCAAGCATTATTGACACATGTCTGTCCTGTCGGACATGAAGGATTGTTGTAGGCGCAGCCGGCATTCGCTGGTGGTGCGGGAGAGGGAGCCGGCACCGGCGTCACCTTGAGTTGACAGGCGTTATTCACGCAAATCCTCTCCGAGGGACAGGCCGGATTATTGTAGGCGCAGCCGGTGGATTTCATTGCCACGGGAGTCGGTGGGGCAGGCAACGCAGCGGAACTTGCCGCGACCGGAATCCACGCCAATCCGCGATTCGCTATGCCCAGGCCTCGCTCGCGCATGACCTTGAACGCGTCGGCTGGTCGGCCCAAATAGTAGGCTCTCTTATCGCCTGGATCAATGTAATATGCCTTGCCGCGATCATCGACATCGATCAAAATTCGTCCTAAAACATGCGCCGGATATATCGTCCGGCCGGCGATGAAGTCATGCCGGGCGCCGAGACCGAGTTGTTTCATCACTTTGAACGCGTCCGCGGGTCTGCCGAGATAGAAACGCTCTCCGGTTTCAGGGTGCACATACCAGGCCTCGCCATGGGATTCGACTTGAAGAAAAATTCTTCCTCGGCCAAATGAAAGAAGCGCTTGTCGTTCTTCGGCTTCGGAGCGGGTACTGGCATATGCGCCGACGGCAGTGAGTCCTAAAAACATTGCAAAAATAAATGCAAGTGTCGAGGCTTTGCGCGTTTTCGTTGGGGATCCAGTCACAAACTATACGCATGCGGTGCCGTTAAGGCGGCGATCGCGGCGGGCTGAAGCCCGCCCTCCGGAATTTCGAAGTTTGGTAACGGTATCATACAAACATTGACCGTTCAAACCCGACTCGCGTACAATCGTACTGTAATTTTCGCGCACAATTAACGCAAACTATGTCCACCATTAACCTCGTCATGGCCATCCTCGGCGTTGCCGCGGTGCTCGTCGCCGGCTGGCTCGTCGCCGTCTTCAACGGCCTGATCACGCTCCGCAATCGCACCGACGAAGCCTGGTCCGACATCGACGTCCAGCTCAAGCGGCGCTACGATCTCATCCCCAACCTGGTCGAGATCGTCAAAGGCTACGCCACCCACGAGCGCGAAACCATGGAAAAAGTGATCAACGCCCGGGCCGCCGCCATGGGCGCCAAAACCATGGCCGAACACGCCCAGGCCGAGAACGCGCTCTCGCAGACCCTCAAGTCGCTCTTCGCGGTCACCGAGAACTATCCCGACCTCAAGGCCTCCCAGAACTTCCTCCAGCTCCAGGACGATCTCAAGGACACCGAGGACAAGATCCAGGCCGCCCGCCGCTTCTACAACGCCAACGTCCGCGACTTCAACACCAAGATCCAAGTCTTCCCCAACAATCTGATCGCCGCCCCGATGAACTTCAAAAAGTACGACTTCTTCGAAATCGCCGAGCCCGGACAGCGCGAGAACGTCCAGGTGAAGTTCTAAAAGGAAGCGGGGTGAGGGAGCGGGTTGCCTTTAGGAATCTCAGGCTGGCCCAGCGGCCAGCCCGCTCATGCATTGGCCCGCGACCGCCCGTGAAGAACGGGCGGACCATGCTCGCGGGCCAATGAATGTTCCTAAAGGCAACCCGCTCCCTCACCCCGCTATCATTTTATGACCACGTACGACTTCATCGCCGCGAATAAAAGAAAAACGGTGATCCTCATCACCGTTTTCTCGGCTTTCATCGTCCTGATCGGCTGGCTGGCCGACGAGGCCTACGGCGCCGGCGGCTTTTTCGTCGGAGATTTGTTTTACTATT
>JACQSM010000063.1 GCA_016205965.1 Candidatus Uhrbacteria bacterium | reverse complement strand
TCACCGGCGGCGCCGGATTCGTCGGTTCACACGTCTGTCAGCTCTTGGTCGATCGCGGCCACACCGTTCACGTGATCGATGATTTTTCGACCGGAAAAAAGGCCAACTTGCCCAAGCGCGTCACCGTTCACGAGATGGACATCCGGGCCAAGTCGGTGTTTCCGGCCATGCGCAAGGCGATGCCCGATGCCGTCATTCATCTGGCGGCTTCGATCGATCTCCAGGCGTCGCTGGCCGCGCCCAAAGATGACGCCGACGTCAACATCATCGGCAGTTTGAACGTGATCGAAGCGGCCACGGCCGCCGGCGTGCGCCACTTCACCTTCGCCTCCTCGGCCGCTGTCTACGACAGCGCCGGACACATGCCCTTGCCCGAAGAAGGCGCGACGCGGCCCTCGACGCCTTACGGCATCGCCAAACTGGCGGTCGAACATTATCTCCACGTCATGCACCACACCCGCGGCTTGCACGCGGCTTCGCTCCGATTCGCCAACGTCTACGGTCCGCGCCAGACGCCCAAGGGCGAGGCCGGCGTGGTGGCGGTATTCATGCAGAAATTGAAGAAAGGCGAGGCCCCGACGATCTACGGCGACGGCGAGCAGACCCGCGATTTCGTCTACGCCGGCGATGTCGCCGCCGCCGCCGTCATGGTGGTCGAGAAGGCGATCCATGGCGTCTTCAACGTCAGCACCGGCAAGGAGATCAGCGTCAAAGCGCTCTATGACAAGCTGGCGACGGCCAGCGGGGTCAAGCTCGAACCGATTTTTGCGCCCGCCCGGGCCAACGAAGACCGCCGCAGCGCCCTCGACCAGCGCAAAGCCGCCGGCGTCATCGGCTGGCGCGCCGAGACTACTTTGGATGTTGGTTTGAAGAAGACTTGGGAGAGTCTGGCTAAAAAATAAAATGATCAGGAGGACGGCCTTCAGGCCGTCCTACAGTATGGAAGTTCATCGTATTTCGCGAAACCGACTGGATGCCAAGATCCTCAAAAACGTCGTAAACATCATCCGCCGCGGCGGCGTGGTCGCTTATCCGACCGACACCGCTTATGGTTTGGCCGTTGATCCGGCGAATCCGGGCGCGCTCAAAAAACTCTTCGCCATCAAAGGCCGCGGCGAGAATAAGTCTTCGCCGCTCATTTCCGCATCTTATGCACAGGCTCTGAAAGTCGGCAGGTTGGCAGGTTTGGCGCGAACTCTAGCCAAAAAATATTGGCCCGGGCCGCTCACTATCGTACTGCCGCTGGCCCCGCGTCACGGCCTCGCCCGCTTGGCCTGCGGCGCCGATGACACCGTCGCCATCCGCGTCCCGGCTTCGGGCTGGGCTCGCGCCTTGGCCCGCAAGCTCGGTCGCCCGATCACCTCGACCTCGGCTAACTTGTCCGGCCAGCCGTCGGCGTACTCCGGCCGCGCCGTCAAAAGATCGTTCGATAAGGCGAGGCTGCAGCCGGATATGATTCTCGACGCCGGCCCATTACCAAGGCGCAAACCCTCGACCATCGTCCGCGTCGGCGCTCAAGGTGTGGAAATCCTGCGCCGGGGAAGTGCTATAGTGAAAACATGACCGGGCAACTCCAGCATTTCCTCGAACATTTTCTGATGCCTCATCCCTCGAGGCAGCTCAAAGAGCTTTTTGCCTCGACGGCGATTCTCGATTTCGCCATCGCGGCCGTGACCCTCTTCGAACCGGTCTATCTGTACCGCGCCGGTTTCGCCATCGAACAGATCCTGCTGTTTTTCGCCGTCGTCTATCTGGCGTATTTTTTCCTGCTGCCTTTGGGCGGCAAGGTCGCCCGATCGCACGGCTATGAACACGCCATCCTTTTCAGTTCGCCGTTCCTGATCCTGTACTACCTGGCGCTCTTCTCCGTCGCCTACGGCAAGGCTTTTTTGCCGGTCGCCGGCATCGCCTTGGTCATCCAGAAGATCCTGTATTGGCCGAGCTATCACGCGACCTTCGCCGACTCCGGCGTTTTTGCCGAGCGCGGCCGTGAAATTTCCAACCGCGTGGCCCTGGGCACGATCCTGTCCGTCATCGCCCCGGCGATCGGCGGCTTCGTGGTCGCGACCTCCGGCTTCACCGCCCTGTTCCTGGGCGTTTCGGCCTTGATTCTGCTCTCGAACGTGCCGCTGCTGCGGACGCCGGAATACTTCGTGCCGCGCTCGTTCGATTATATCGCCGCCTTGGGCCGCGTTTTCGCCCGCGACCGGCGCCGCGCCTTCTGGTCGGCTCTGGCTTTCGGCGAAGAATTGATCGCCATCGTGCTCTGGCCGCTATTCATCGTGACCGTGGTCCGCGATCTGTTTTCAGTAGGCGTCCTGGTATCGTTGTCGATGCTGGCGACCGCCGTCGCCGTCCTCTACATCGGCAAGCTGTGCGACGAGCGCCGCCATGGCGGCTTGCTGCGGACCGGAACGATGATGACGTCGGTCATCTGGCTGGCTCGTCCGTTCATCATCAGCGGTCTGGGCGTCTTCGGCGCCGACGCCGTCTATCGCGTTGCCCGGCATTTTCTCGGCATCCCCTACATGGCCGCGGTCTACGACCGCGCCCGCCGCGGCTCGGCGATCGAGGAAGTCATCGCTTTCGAAATGACCCTGTCTTTGGGTAAAGTGTTGGCAGCCCTGGGCTGCGCCTGGGCCCTCTTGACCTGGCCGGGATCGTGGAGCGCGGTTTTCGGCATCGCCGCCCTCATGACGCTCCTGTACCCGAGGATAGCCGAGCGAATCCGATGACGCCTTCAGAGCTGAAGAAACTCCTTTACGACTACGGCATCACCCCTGTCCGCTCGCGCGGACAACATTTTTTGTTGGATGAATCGGTGGTCCGGGCGATGGTCGCGGCGGCCGGTATCGAAAAGGGGATGCATGTGGTCGAGATCGGACCCGGCCCCGGCATCCTGACGGCCGAGCTTCTGCAAGCCGGCGCCGACGTCGTCGGCATCGAAATCGACATCACTTTGGCGCGGCTGCTGCGCGACCGTTTTCGCGGCGCGACGTTCAGGCTGCTCGAAGGTGACGCGGCCCGGTTCTCTAATGCCCGGCTGTCCGAAGAATTCGGCGGCGCCGCCTATCGCGTCGTCGCCAACCTGCCCTACGGCATCACCTCGGAAACGCTCATCAAATACCTTTCGGAAAAGCCGCTGCCGGAGTCGCTCACCGTCATGATCCAGCGCGAAGTCGCCGACCGCATCATGGCCGAGCCCGGCGAGATGAGCGCGCTGGCCGTGTTCGTCCAAACGCTCGGCGAGCCGCGCCGCGTCATCAACGTGCCGGCCGCGAAATTTTTTCCGCCGCCGAAAGTCTCCTCGACCGTTGTCCACATCCGCCTGAAATCCAGGGAGGAACGGGCGGCATTCTTCGCCGGCCTGGCGCCGGAACATTTTTTCGCTTTGGTCCGGATCGGTTTCGCCGGCAAGCGAAAAAAACTCAAAAATTGCCTGTCCGGCCCCATTTCAGCCTCAAAAATAGACGCGGCCGAGGTCTTTTCGGCGGCCAAAGTGAGTCCCGACCTCCGTCCGGAGGACCTCGCGATTGAAGACTGGCGCCGCCTCGCCGTCGCGCTTCGCCAATAAGCCGAAAAAATGATAACCTGTGTATAGATTGCGGCAGTTTCCGGTGCTATACTTAAGGCGCAGTCATGAGAACCTGGCGCGAGAGAACTTCGCACGAGAAGGTGAGTCTTGGCGTTTTTGTCGTACTTGGCACGGCAACGCTGCTCTTCAGCATCTTCCGTTTCCAGAAGAGCGTACTCCTGCCGTTCGTTCATCCGACCGGCACCTTCAAGAGCAGCGAGGATCTCGAGCGCGAGCGGACCGACAAGCTCAAGACCGACGACACCGACAAAGACGGCGTCAAAGATTACGACGAGTTGTACATTTACCGCACCAGCCCGTTTTTGGAGGACTCCGATTCCGACGGCATCAACGACGGGATCGAAATCAGCCAAGGCTACGACCCGAACTGCCCCAAGGGCCAGACCTGCCGGCAGCAGCGGACGACGAGCGGAGCCGCAACCGGTTCGCCGGCGCCGACGACCGGTGCTCCGACCATCGGCGGCTCGCCTTCGACCGGCACAGCGGCCACCACGGCAGCGGCCGCCTCGATCACGCCCGACAAGGTCCTGGAGGCGATCACCGAAACCTTCGGCGATCCCGACAAGCTGACGCCGGAAAGCATCAAGTCGCAGATCACCGCCATGTCTTCGGCGGAGCTGCGGGCCTTCCTGACCAAGCTCGGCGTACCCGATGACGTTTTGAAGAAAACCGACGATCCCACCCTGCGATCGCTGCTCGAGGAGACGCTCAAAGAGATCAGCGCGGCATCGCCGTAATTTACCCAGATGTTCCGACGCCTTTTCAACCCGCGAACATGGAAGAGGGCCGCCACCTCGGCGCTCCTGGGTCTCTTCGTGTTTTCGTTCGTGGCCGGCGGCGTTTTGATGCCGGTAACGGCGGCCCGGGCGCAATATACCGACCCTTTTCAGGCCGGGTTGCAGTTGAGTTGGAAGGTTCTCGAGGAGGTAAAGGACATGGCGGTCCAGGTCGGTACCGTCGTCCTCATGAACACCGCCGGGTATTTTGCCAATCAGATCGCCTATTCGCTGGCCGTCTCGTTGACTTCGGACTGCCCGGGTCAGAAGCCGTGCTGGGACAGCAAGGGTTTTAAGCAAGGCGTAGAGCAGGCGGCCCAGGGCGCGGTCGGAGAAGCGATCGGCTCGTTGAGCGAAGCATCTGGTTTGACTGCGCTCGGCTTCAATCTCTGTGCGCCGCCGCAGCCGAACTTCATGCTGAAGGTCCAGCTCGGCATCCTGAAGATCGCCGAGTCCAAACCGAGGCCGCCGAAGTGCGACTTCAATCAGATCGTCAGCAACTATAAAAATTTCGTCGACAGCGTCACGTCAAGGGACGTTTTAAAGCGCGTTTCCGTGCAGTTCGAGCCCGGCCAGGGGGCGATTTCGGCCGCGCTCGGTATTCAGGGGAGCATCGGCATTCAGGCTTCCGACGCTTCGGCCACCGCGGCCCTCAAGAAGTTGACCTGCGCCGCCGCCGGCGGTGGTTTTTGCGACGTCGTCGACAAGGTCACGCAGCGGGTCATCACCCCGGCCATTGCGGTTGAGGATGCGTTTTTGCGCCTTCAGCGCGAGAGCAAGGACATGCCCAAGCTGAACGCCGCCATCACCATGGCGGGATCTTTGGCCAAGGGTGCCGTCACTTCGGTCATCGTGCCGGCAGTGCAGACGTTCGCCCAAACCCTCACCGCCCGTTTGCTCGACAAACTGTTCAAGTCCGGCTTGCTCAACGCCGCCGATCTTTTGGCGACGCAACCGGACCTGCTGTTGAGTGCCGAAGGATTGCTGCAGCCCGCCGGAACCGAAGGAGCCAGAGTGATTCAGTCGACCTTCCTGACGGCCAAGCCGGTCGAATCCGGACTCTACGATCCCTTGCTGCAGTTCCAGATCTGTCCGGCCAGGAACAAGTCGCCGTTGAACTGCGTCATCGACGACAACTTCGCCAACGCCATTCGCGTCGCCGACGCCACGCCGGTGACGATCCGCGAGGCGCTGCAGAAGGGGAATCTGAACGGAGACCGTGTTCTCATTCCGTCATCGGTGCCCGACAAGGATCATGATCCCATCTACTGCAACACCGAAGCGTATTGCGAGAGCAATCTCAAGAAGCTCCGCGGCGCCAGAATCATTTCGATGGGCTGGGAAATCGCCGCCGCCAAGAGCGATCCGCAGCGGCCTGTCAAGCTCAAGGAGGTCGTAGCGAAGTTTCATGAATGCAATAACGACGGCGAGATCGATGCCGACCACCCGTGGTGCCACCTGATCGATCCCGACTGGGTGTTGCGCATGCCGTTGATGCGCTGTTCGGCCCAGACTTTCGGTCCGAGCCTGGTTTCTTCCGAGATCCCGACCCGTCAGGATGTCTGTGTCGACGCGCCATCCTGCATCAAGCAAGATGATTCCGGCGCCTGCATCGGCGGTTACGGGTACTGTCTCCGGGAAAAGAACATCTGGCGCTTCGGCGGCGATTCCTGTCCCGCGCAGTACAACACCTGCCGGACGCTGAAGTCGCGGTTGGCTCCCGATAAGCCGGTCAATTTCCTGTTGAACACGATCAATTACGGCGTGTGTAACGCCGATAACGTCGGCTGTCAGGCTTATGCGACCAGCCTGAACGTCACGGCCCAGGGTTTGACCGGGGATCCGGCTAATTTGGCCGATGACTGGCTGACTTCACCAGCCCTCCATTTCAATAAAGAAGTCGAGAAGTGTAGCGTCGATAACGTCGGCTGTACTTCGCTGGTCAAACTCGCCCAAGGACAATCGCTCAACCTCGTAAGGAACGGCGGATTCGAGGATTTCGAGGATTCAAACAATGATGGAACGCCGGAGAAGCCGAAGTATTGGGTGGCCAAAACGGCCTATCGAGACGTCGCCCTCAACAAATATTCTCTCGACGGCGGCAAATCAACTGGCGGCCAGAACGCCGTCAAGCTTGAGGCTGGAGGCGATTATCAAGAAGTTCTGACGCAGGCCGAATTGCCGCTGAAGCCTAATCGGACGTATACGTGGAGTTTTTCGTTGCGTGAAGCCGACGAAGACGCTGGTATCGGTTACCAGCGCATGAACATATTCTTTTATGCCGCGAATGGCAACCAGGTGAATCTCGCGGAGAATGATGTCGTTTTGAACGCGAACAGCGGCAATTGTTTGCTGCTGTCCAACCAAATCGCTTTGTACGTGAACTCGGATGAGGCTCGCATGGTGCTTTCTTGCACGTTCCAGGTTTCCAAGGATTTCGTTTCGGCGAAGGTGAGCATGAGCCATCATAGCGGAGCCGCGGCCTACCTCGACAACGTCCAGATAGAAGAAGGAGGCGGCACGGCCTTCCGCGAGGGCTACGGCGGCGACACCGAACTGGTCAATGTCAAGGTTCCTCCGGCCTACCTGGGCTGCAGCGGCGAGCCGACGGATCGTCCCGAATGCGCCAGCTTCGCCGGCGTCTGCCGCGAAAATGAGATCGGCTGCGAGAGCTATCAGCCGGTCAACGGCGATCCCGCCGTCCCGGGCATCGTCGGGCCGCAGGATTCGTGTCCGGCGAGCTGCGTCGGTTACGACGTCTTCAAGCAGGAGAAGTCGGAGTTCGACCAGGAAAAATTCCCGGTGTACTTCATTCCGTCGTCGGCCCAGCAGTGTTCCGAAAACGAAGTCGGCTGCTCGGAGTTCACCAACGTCGACAACGAACAGGTCGACTATTTCACCAAACTCCGCCTGTGCCAGAAGCCGAGCGAGGCCGACACCGACACCTACTACACCTGGGAGGGTTCGGAAGCGACAGGTTATCAGCTTCGCATTTGGAAGTTGAAGTCCGAAGCGACCGCCTCGTCATATTCAACCGCCGCAAATGATTTGCCCGTTGTCGGCACAGGGACGAACGGGGCACCGGTGGTTGGCGATCCTGCCGGAAATGCTCCCTGCACTGCGCTCGTCGGCCAGACCGGAGCCTGCAATGACGCCCAGCCACAAGGTTTGTGTGCCAAAGCCGACATCGATGCCGGCGACTTCGACTGCCGCGAATTCTACGACGTCGCCGGTCACCGCCACTTCCGCCGTCTCTCGAAAACGATCTTGGCCACCGAAGAGTGCGCTTCGTATCGAGCCACGGTGTCGACGCCGACCGACTGCGCCGCGACGAACGGCAGTTGGGACCCGGCGAAGAATGACTGCGTATACAAGGCGGCGGCCAGCGAGAGCAATCAATGCGTCAAGGCTTCGAATAACTGCCGAGCCTACAATGGTAATGCGTCGGCCAACGTGCGGACGCTCTTCACCGAAACTTTCGAGGGCGGCGTGGCCGATTTCACCGGAGGCGGCACGCAATCGGCCGAATCGATCACCGTCGGCGGCCACTCGCTCAAGATTCCGCAGAGCGGAACTGTGACGAAGGTTGTCACCGATCTTGTTGCCCAAGGCCGCAGCTACACGGTGAATTTCTGGGCCAGGGGATCGGGGCCGTTGACGGTCAGATTCGATAAACCCGCCGCAACCTGCGCCGCCGGCTCGAGTACGGGTTGCCCCGTCTTCAACACGGTGACGCTGACTTCGACCTGGCGGCAGTATGCGCTCGGGCCGGTGATCGTCGCCGACGAGGATTGGCCAGCCGCCCCGTTCGCGCCGGTTTCGCTGTCTTTCGGCGGCGCGTCTTCCGAAGCATATCTCGACAACATCATCCTCAAAGAGGTCCAGGACAACATCTACGTCATCCGCGATTCCTGGGCCACGCCCTTCGAGTGCGACGCTACCAACGAAGGCCAGCCCTCGCCGCTCGAGATGCTCGGCTGCCGCGCCTACAATACCTCCGCCGGCAGCCAGGTCACCCTGCGTTCGTTCAGCCAGCTCTGTCGAGAAAGGGCGGTTGGTTGCGCGGCCTACTCTAACACGCAGAATACGCCGAATCCGTATGCGGAAACGTATAACGCCGTATGTACGGTAAGTCCCGCCTGCGCCGCTGGCAATTGCCAGTGTAATTACACGGCGAATGGCGTCACTCTGACCGATGTCTGCCGGGTGAAACTGGGCGAAAGAACTTGCCGCTTCCACTATGACGGCGCCGATTTGACGACGGTCGCCGGTGGAGCGCCGGATCGGATCGTGATTCCGACCGATGAGCGCGTCTATCTGGCCGCCAAACCAGAGAATTTCTGTTCAGCCGAGGCTACTGGCTGCAAGAACGTCGGCACCGCCCAGATCGCGTATCAGGGTACCTGTTTGTTGGCCAACACCACGTCGGCCGAAATCACCTGCACTGACCCGCAAACCAACGCCACCTGCCGGGTGAAACCGGGAGCGACCAGCTGCTCATTCTCCTATGACGACGGTTTCATCAGCAAGTGGAATGCCTCTACGCTGCGCGACAACCCGGCCAAGTACGAACAGACTTTGTGCCGCGCCGAAGCCATCGGTTGCGAGGCCTACTCGTCGAGCTCCGGCAACGTCTATTTCAAGGATCCGGGCGACAAGGTTTGCGAGTTCAAGGAGAATGCCACCGTGACCGTTCCTGATCCGGCCAACCCCGGGCAGACCATGCGGGTGGCACGCAGCGGCTGGTTCCAGAAGTCGGCGAACGGCGAAACGTTCCCGTGCTACAGCGAACTGCTCAAGCAGGGCCGGGAGTATCAGATGTATAAGAACTCCGACCGGCAGTGCACCTTGACGGCGAGCACGACTGGTGTAAACGCCGCCGGTCAGTGCACTAGCGTTGATGGTTGTCTCTGTATCTTGACCGGCCAAACGCAGCCGGCGTGTCGAGTCGAGAAAGGCGGCACCACCTGTGGCTATCAAGGCTGGGTCGGCAAATGCGAGGCCGAGTACGACCATTGCGAAGAATTCGTCGACCCGATCGACACCTCCGATGCCTATGAAAAGGGCCAGCCGTATTACTACATCGAAAACAACCGCCTTAGCAGCACCGGCTGCAACGGCAACGTGAGCCTCAAGGGCGGCTGCGTGCTGTTCAAGAAGACCAGCGACACCAGGAACCTGTATTCCGCGGCCGCGACGTACTTCAAGAGCGACCAGGACGCCTTGAGCGGTGCCGTCTCGCCGGAGAACTGCGGCGAAATATCGTCGACAGGCGCCCGCGACGAGCGGTACTGCAGCGGACGGTGCAGGGGGATCCGCGGTGGGCAATGCGTGAACATCGCAAATCCCAATGTCTCTACCAGGGATTCCTGTTTTGCCGACAGCGAATGTACTGCCCCAGAAACGTGTCAAGGCACGATCTATTACGGGAAGGGTTGTGATCCGAATAGTTCAAACGGAGGGAATGATCAATGCGAATCTAATCTCAATGAAACATGTGTCAGTGAAATCGGTCGGGCAGCCAACGTTACCGCCAATGACACTAACATTCTCCTCAAAGCTCGACGCGATCGCGAATGCGGTCAGTGGATGACTTGTAAAGAGGGCTATGGTCAATGGGATGATCAAGGTAATCGCTGGAAGACTGTTTGTACGCAGCTTGGAACCTGCGATCAATACATCAAGACCGGCGAGGCCGTTGAGTGTGCTAATTTTATTCCTCAAGAACCGAAACGTCTGACATTGACCGACTATGTGAAACGGGACATCACCTGGAAAGGCCTCGAGTATTCCGGTTACAGCCTCTTTGGGAAATATCAGCCCCAGTTTTTGACTTCGGTCAACATCAATCCCGGCCGGTGTATAAATATTCAGTCTAATCAGCCCGTCGCCAACGTGTTGTTACCCGCCAGAAATCAAGAGCTGTTCAGGCAGGCAGCCTCGAAGTTTTGTTACAACCCGTCGGACTGTGATCCAACGACGAGCTTTTGTTCGGCACCGGTCGACGGCAGGTGCTTCGTTGATGGCGAGGCCGTCGGCGCCCCGTGTTCGTCCAGTACCGACTGCTCAACGCCGAATGGCAGGTGCATTACCGGAGATGTCTCTTTGCGATTTGGTATCAAGAAGGATCCTTGTCCGACTAATTTTGAACAATGCGGCGTCGATGACGGTTCCGGCCGCGGCGGCGGCCTCGGTCGCTGCTACCGTTTCCAGTGCATGTATGACTTCGCAGGCGGTCCGCTCGAACCGGACAATCGGGCCAGCGAACAATCATGCCGTTCGTATCCGGAGTCCGATGCGCCGTTCGGTAACGAAGTGGTTGACTCGGCTGCCGCCGGATACGATGATTTCGGCAATGCCATCGTGCGTAAGAGCGGTTTCCAGGGCGCAAATATCTGTGTCCGTGGTGAGATCTGTGAGTGTAAATATCAGAAAGTAAGTTATGGCAAGGGTGGTTCCCTGGTTCGTTATCACTCCTTCGGCGCATCTAATCCGTCGGAAAAGGTTTGTATCGGCGGTCCAAATGAGGGCGCTGCCTGCACTTCAAACAATAACTGCAACCCGATAGCAGCTGAAGGCCAACAGGCTGTCGATGAGGGAGGGGTGTGTGAGCGAAAGACCAAACTTTCATATGCCTTTGGTTGGCCTGGTTTCTGCCTTGACCGGGACATGTCATTCAACATTAACGCAGATCAGGAGCAGTTTGCATGCAATTTGTGGCTTCCTGTTGACCAACTTTCCGGCGCGCCCGATCAATACAATCAGCACTACGAAGCCGGTTTCATTCCACCGGTGAGTCCGCTCATGTACTGCCAGGCGACGAAGGGTATCCCTGCGGGCGGAGTCGAGAACGGTCAACCTGGGTATAAGAAAGTTGTTTATTCCGAAGGAGCTGGAACCTTATTTCAAAGCTGCACATCCAGCGGTTTTTGTGCCGGAAGATCAGAATCCGATTGTGATGATGTGAATAATCAGAACCCCGGTTATCCATACGGCAACTTTCCTCCACTTGGCCAAGGCGGTTTTCTTGAGGGAAACATCGGTGGCGCCGCATGTGCTTGGAACAGTGCTACAAGAGTTTGTGAAGATCGCGTCCAAGTCGATGGTTTTGCTCGTCATGTTTATCAAGGCGAGACCGCGTGCCGTGACTTCGCATCATGTCCTCCTGGAGGCACCGCTGCCAATTGTCCGTCGTTGGCACCGCCTGGGGGGACGGGAGCTCTTGGTTTAGACTCGGGCCTCTGGTGGGAAGCTGGCCCAAAGACGAGTCTGGCCGTATGGCCCTGTCTGTACCCATACGTCGGTATACTATGTCCATACATTGTGACTTCATCGATATGCGGCACACCTAACAGGTTTCGTACATGTACGACCGTGGACCCGCTCTTTCACGCTTCGAACCTTAGGCTCATATTCCAAATTGGAGAACCATTCGGCTGGAATACACGGCCTAAACTGGTCGGGAAAAAATGCAGCGAGCTCGCGTGTACTCCCGCACAACTAGCGGATCCGAATTTCAGAAGTTTCGTATGGCAGGATTGTGTTTCTGCGACCGCCCCGGGACAAACTGCGTGTACTGATGAGGAAAAGAAGATTGGAGGAAAGTATGTTGAGAAGACTTGCGCACAACTCGCATGTAGTGAAACAGAACGATCAAGAAGCACGAGCGATGGCGTAGAATACGCAGCTCGTTATGTCTCCCCGAGTTTTTACGACAGCACTAACACCGACATCGGCGGCTTTGACCAGACAGTAATGAAGGAAGATGTCGCTGCTCTCGAGTTTTTGCTTGATGCCGGGAACCTTACATTTAATTTGACCTCGGAAAATAACTGGACCAACAGCTGGGAATGGAAAGGAAATAACCCGGTCATCAAAGGCCCGGATAACGAACCGTCGTGGCAGAATGCTAAAGTCGTACGTGGCGAGGGTGATCAGGGATTCTGCGTGAGAAACATCCTCAACAACGATAATGTCGATTCGAGGAAATCGGAGTGCGTCGGCTTCGCGGGTAGCGATGATACGAGTTCAATGAAGAATTGCATCGCTGCCCGGGCCATATTCGAACCCAATAAATTCCCCAATGGTACGCCGAATCCGAATGCTGGTAAGCTCAAAAAAATTGACACCGTGCTGTGTCACAATGGCTCGGCACTCCCAGTGTCGATTCCGACGATCTCGATAACAGCCATTATACGCGATAGTTGTCAAGCGGTATCATTGGTCGGTCCTGCAAATGATGTCGATCCCGACCATATCACCGGTCTCCGACCTGTGCCCGTCGCCTGGACGAATCGTCTTTGGCTTGAAAGCAATTCCCTGCCGGGTTATCCGCTCGCTGATGTCACCAATCCGTCATATGCCCCGCTAGGCAGGGTAAATTTTGCCCCCACGGATAATCCGCCGAAGACAGTTGCTAAGATAGATACAAACGGTCTAACGAGCGATACGCCGCAAAATCGCGCGTACCTCTTTGGTCAGAAGGCGCCGTGGCCTGGCAGCAATGGTGATCCCGCAGCCTTTTTGGGATATTTCCCGCTCCCAGTTTCAATGAAACAGGCCGATAATTCCTTCGTTGGCAGCAAGTTTACGGTCGTGGCCAGCAATCAGGATCCTCAAACAAAAGATGCCACGCCGGTAGCAGTCAATGCGGGTCGAACCGTTGCCGCGTTGCCGTATGCATGCATCGGACCATGTCGCGCGCCGACCGGGGCTGCGAGCATCGAAAATAAAGGTGCTGGCGCGGGAACATCGGGAATCGACCAGTTAAGCAAATTTTTCGCCAGAGCTTACGGTTCATACGAGTTCAAAGCGTTTCAACTAGAGGCGTCGCCTTCCTATAAGTATCCCGAAGATGTTGCTGGGATTATTCATGTCGGTCTTCCCGCAGAGAATATCTATACGCCAACACAAATTTGGGATCGTCGCAAACAGAACATTTCGAACGTGACCCAGGCGCCTCACATAAGGATGTTGGGGGGATCTTGCGATGGAGAAAAGTGTACCGAGGCAGGCGAAGGCTTCACTATCGAGGTTGCAAACACGCGCCATAACGGCGATGCCGTAACGAATGTGCATGCGGGCGAAAGAGTCGTGCTCAAGTTCTACATGTATGCTGACGATAACCATATGCCTATCAAGCGCATCAAGATCGATCTTGGAGACGGTGGTGATGTCGTAACGCGCAGGGGTCTTTTCCGAAACAATAGAGGTCTTGGCGCGGACCTCAAGGACATCTGCGGTAGCGACCAGTCCTCTTGGGGTAAGCAACAGGCCGCTTGCGACTCCGTGTATATGCGTCAGGAAGTTCACTACGAGTGCAACATTTCGTCGCTGCCTACCTGCGATGGTCGTCCAGCCGATGATTTTACGGCCTGCCAGGCAGGTGGTCGCTGTCGTTACAAGCCGAAGATTCAGGTCCTCGACAATTGGGATGTTTGTAACGGAATTTGTACCGGCAATGATCCGTCGGGTGCTGCCGGGATCTGTCTTCAGGAGCAACTCGAGAATCCTTCAGGCGGCGAGTGCGGTGACAATAATGAGTCTTATCAGTATGGACCGGTAAAACAACCATGGCAGATTTATCCGGAATGGATCTATGTCGCCCCTTCTTAAGGGAATGCTTTTCACAGGACGTAAGGGCCCCATCAAGGCGGTCGCCTTGAGCGTTGCGTTGTTGGCCGCCGCGGGCATTGTTGCCATCGTGACGCCGGCCCAAGCCGCCGACGTCAACGAAGGGGTCGGCGGATACGCGCTGCAGGCGTTCGGCTGGATCATCCAGGCGCTGGTCTTCTTCGCCGGCCAGCTCTTGCTGTCGATGATCGACATCCTGATCACCGTCGCCAAGTACAACGACTTCGTCAATTCGGGCGCGGTCGCCAACGGCTGGATCATCGTCCGCGATCTGACCAACATGTTCTTCATCCTGGTGCTTTTGGTGCTGGCCTTCGGCACCATGCTCGGGGTCGAGGGCTACAGCTACAAGAACCGGATGCTGGTCAAGCTCCTGACCATGGCCGTGGTCATCAACTTCTCGCGGACCATCTGCGGCCTGTTCATCGACTTGAGCCAGGTGATCATGCTGACGTTCGTCAACGGCTTCCAGAACGCCGCCGGCGGCAACTTCACCCAGGCGATGCAGATCGACAAGCTTCTGCAAGGCGATCCGGACACGCCTCGGAGCGTCGACAAGACCTCGGTCGCCATCTCGCTCACCTTGGCGCTGATCATGGTCGTCATCTCGCTCGTCGTCGTGGTCGTGACCACCATCGTGCTGCTGCTGCGCATCGTCTTTTTGTGGCTGCTGGTGGTGCTGTCGCCGCTAGCCTTCCTGATGAAGGCCGTGCCCGGCGGCAAAGCCGGCGGCTATTACTCGACATGGTGGGACGAGTTCACCAAGAACCTGATGACCGGGCCGGTGCTGGCGTTCTTTTTATGGCTGTCGCTCGTCACCGTGGCGACTGGAGACGTCTCCAAAGGGTTCGGGACGCCCGGCGGTCCGAGCGTCGGCAATACCGAAGCCGGGACGCCCCAGAACATCCAGACGTATTTGATCGGCATCGGCATGCTCATGGGCGGCCTGTACTTCGCCCAGAAGATCGGCGGCGTCGGCGCCGGCGTCGCCGGCAAAGCCATGGGCGGCATCCAGGCGGTCGGTACCTGGGCGGCCAAGAAGTTCAGCGGGTATCGGTATGTCAGCGAACGAGCCAGGGGAGTGCTTGATCAGAAAGAATCCGAGCGCAAGGAAGGCGTCAAGGAATCGGTGGCCGCTTGGCGCGGCCGGGTCGGTTTGGTCGAGTCGGGTATCGGTAAACTGAACGTACCGAAGACGCTGGCCGAGGGCCGGCGCGACAACCAGCTGCAGATCGCCGCGCAACAGCGCAACGAATCCAAGCGTTTGGCGACGGAAGCGGCCAAGACTTCCGATCCGACGCGCAAGAAGGATCTCGAGGACCAGAGCGCTGCCGCTCAGAGCCAGGCCGCCGCGGCCGAAAAGAAAGCCAAGCGAGCCGAGGGTATGGCCACCGCCGCCAAGTGGGCCGGCCGCGCCGCCGGCGGCCTCGGCCTTATTACCGAAGCGGCCGAGCAGGCCGGAAAGAAGGATCTGGCCGCCGCCGCCGACTTCCGTTACAAGGAAGACATGCGCAATAAGGATACCTTCAAACCCAAGAGCAACGGCGAAATCGATGATATGGCCGAAGGTCGTAAGACCGTCGATCCGTCGCAGCAGCGGGCTGCCATCCTCGAAGCGGTCGATCGTAAAACCGCCGGCGCCGCCCAGAGCATCGATAAGTTCCGACAGACGCTCGATAAACTGAATGCCGATGCCAAGACCATCTCGACCTTCGAGCGCGCGGTCGAACGAAACTTTCCGGAAAAGGCCAACCTGACAGAGCAGGAAAAGAAGCGGCGCATGGACGCCGGCCAGTACAATTTTAAAGAGGCGCCGAACGAGCAGGTTCGCGATCAGGCGCAGTCAATTTCCGAATCGAAGGCCAGGGATGGGTACGAAAAGGACATCAACTCCGATCCGGCCAAGCGAGATGCTTACGTCGAGGGCTTGGTAACTTCCCAGGCGAAACTATTCGAGGAGCGGGCGCGCGCCTCGACCGCGGATGAAATCAAGAAGGTGGAATCCAGCATGCGCGACGTCAGCTCGGCGATTTTGCGCAGCGCCGACAAGAGCGAAGCGGCGCTCAAGAGCTTCGGCATCCAGGGCGGCGGTTTCACCGGTCCCAACGCAAGCCGGAACCAGGAGACGTTCAAGGAGGCTGTGAAGCAGAAGGGCGCCGACGATCTGGTCCTGAAGATGCCAGCCGGAGAGATCGAAGGCGCCGTCGCCGATGCCATGGTTAAGGGTTTGAGCAAGAACGCGCTGACCGAAGCGGCCAAGGGCGCCAAGACGAAGGACCAAGAGGCCAGCATCGACAAGATCGTGCAGAAGATCCGGGCCACCGGCGGCGCCGATCCGGAATCCAAAGCCATTTACGACTTCGTGCAGAGTTCGCCGGTTTTCAATAACGGCCAGCAGCCCCGCGCGCCGCGCGTGCGTCCGGCCGGTCCCGCTGCCGGCGGCGGTACACCGCCTCCGACTCCGCCCGCCGCCCCGCCGACGCCTCCGCCGCCAGCCCCGCCGCCCGGCGGAGCTCCAACTCCGTAAACCGCGATGCCAAAGTATACCATCGAGAAAATTCGCACCTTGCCGCAACCGGCCCTCGATAACTTTTACAGTCTCGAGGTCAATGATCGTTATTCGCAGGAAATTTTTCCGCTGCTGACCGACGAGGAGGAAGAGAAGTTGTACGACCTGATGTTCGACGTCTACTTCCGGGTGACGACGCCGGGCGCTTTCGTCGCTTCCCTCGGAGATTTTTTGAAAGACGAAAAGAAACGCGGCCAGGTGGCCAGCCACATGCTCGGCTACGTCTTTTTGCCGATCGCCGATTATCTGCAGGCCGACGTGGCGGGGTTGATCAGCCAAGTCGGCGGCGACCCCAACCTCTACAAGAAGAAAGTCGCCGTCTCCGACGTCCTCGCCCAGATCAAAAAGAAAGCGGCAGTGCCGTGGCCGGCAGAGGAGCGCATCGCCAAGCGGCTCGACTCCATCGTCGGCAGCCGGGTCATGGATGTGCGCAAGGACGAACAGGCGCGCGAGCTGCTCATGGGTCCGACCAAGACTTCGGGTTGCGGTCTCGACGAGGCCACGGCGCAGAAGATTCTTTTTTTCGCCAACGAAGAGCTGACGACGCTGCGCCAGCGGGGGATCGATATCGTTCCCGACGAGCAGCTGCGTCGGGAAGAGGCCGTACCGCCGCCCGCGCCTGCCACGTCCGCACCGATCGTACAACCGTCCTCTGCCGAACCCGCGACCGTCCAGGCCCTCGTGCCACCGCCGCCCAAGAAAGTCGAGTCCTTGACATTCTCGGCCGCAGACCTCAAAGAAGTACAAGATTTAGCAAAAAAATCACAGCCCTCGGAAGTCGCTGCCGAGACCGCCGCAGCCGCCGCCTCGCTCCTCGATGGCATCGTCGATGAGACCGTGACCATCACCAAAGTCAGCTTTCCCGATGAAGATTTGCAGAAGCGTTACCGCACCGCCGTGTCGCTGTATTTCCGCGACTTGCGCGACGCCCTCGAAACCAAATCGAAGTTCACCATGCCTGTCGCCCAGGGCGGCCTCGGTTTCAGCGCCGCCGATACCGACCGGATCATGAGCGTGCTGGCCGCCAAAGCGGGGGAGTTCCGCGAACTGATGTCGAGCCGGGCCAGCGCCTCCAAGCAGCGCTACGTCGAGCTCCAGACGAAGAAAGTGCTAACGGCCGAAGAAGAGATGCTCAAGCGCGAGCAGGAAGAACTCGAGCGTCGTTTCGCCGAACTTACCGCTGCCTCCAAGAAGGGCTCGCCCCCACCTGTACCCAAAGTGCCAGGCACCGCGCCCAAGGTTATTCCGGTGATTGCGGTCGCGAAAACGCCTGCACCCGCGCCCAAACCCATCGTGGTTGCGCCGCCGAATCTGCCGATCGAACCAGCACCGGCGCCAAAGCCGGCAATGCCGCCGATGCCGATTCCAGCACCGATGCCGCAACTGCCGCGTCCGGCGGCTCCGCCACCTCCTGCCGCGATCAGTCAGCCCGTTGCACCGAGCAAGCCGACCATGGCCGACGTCACGCCGATCCACAAGCTCGTCGGTCCGGTCGAGGAGCTGCGCCAGATGACCATCAAGGATTTCCGCCGCCTGTCCAAAGACCCCAAAGAGGCCACGCTCAAGATCAAGGACAAGATCGACCTGATGGGCGAGCAGTCTTTCGACGTAAAAACCCAGGGCATCAAAGCCTGGCAGGACAGCGAGCCGAGCCGCCTCTACCTCGACCTCTTGAAGCGCAGCCTCGAAGGCAGGCCGGTCGCCGATCTCATTGCCGACCGCGAAGCCAAGTCCGAACCGACCCTGTCCAAGGCCGAGTTCGACGCCATCATGGTGCTCAACCGGACGCTACGGTTCGGGTAGGCGATGTGCTATACTTTTGAGGTCAAACGCACAGGCCCATGCCTCGTTACGTCGTCCCTCAATTCATCGACGCCGAGGACAAAATCCTCGGTCCGCTGACCACTCGCCAGTTTCTGATCATGCTGGTGACGGCTTTTCTGATGTTCATCGAGTACAAGGCCTTCGATTTCGGCCTGTTCATTTTTGGCGCCGTCTTCACCTTCGCCATCGGCGGCACGCTCGCGTTTTTCAAGGTGAACGGCCAGCCGGTGCACTTTTTCATCCTCAACCTTATCCAGACTTTGCGCCGCCCCGGCCTGCGCACCTGGGACAAAGACTTTACCGACGCCGAGCTGCGCGAACTGCTCAAGGCCCCGCCGCCGCCGCCCAAGAAGGTTCGCGTGATCAAGACGCCGATCGAGGCCTCGCGCCTGGCCGAACTTTCCCTGACCGTCAACACCGGCGGCGTCTATAACGCCGACGAATGATATGCAATCCAAGAAACTCGCCGGACCGAAACCGGGACCCGCGACCCAGCGCTACCTTGACATCTCCGAAGTCAAGGATGACGTCGTCGTCATGAAGGACGGCACGCTCCGCGCCGTATTGCTGGTGTCGAGCATCAACTTCGCGCTCAAGTCCGAGGACGAGCAGAACGCCATCATCCAGCAGTACATGTCGTTTTTGAACGCGCTCGAGTTTCCGCTGCAAGTCGTCATCCAGTCGCGGCGGCTGAACATCGACAAGTACCTCGATCGCCTCAAGGAAAACGAAAAGACCCAGACCAACGAGCTGCTGCGGCTGCAGATCTCCGACTACCGGACTTTCATCATGGAGCTGGTCAGCCTGGGCCAGATCATGCAGAAAAGTTTTTTCGTCGTCGTGCCCTACAACCCGCTCTCGGACCAGCGCAAGGGCTTTTTCCAGCGACTTTCGGAATCGTTCACGCCGGCGCTCTTGGTCAAGCTGGCCGAGGAGCGTTTCCGCCAGCGCCGCGACGATCTGATGAAGCGCGTCGACGCCATCTCCGGCAACCTCCAGAGCATGGGACTCAAGGCGCATCTGCTCGACACCCAGGGACTGATCGAGCTGTACTATCGCGTCTACAACCCCGAGATTTTCGACGTGCAGAAGATGGCCGACGTCGACAAGCTGCGGGTGACTGAAAATTCCGCGACCGTATAAACCTATGGCATTCGAACCCGGAAAACTCGGCGCCGCGACGCCGGCCGCCCCCGCCGCTCCGCCGCCGTCCACCGCCAAGAAGCGCCAGGAGGTCGCCAAAGTCGCGGCCGAAAAGACGCAGCTCGAGGAAGAGCGCATCTATCGCAAGGGCGTCATCTCGATTCGCGACCTCATCTCGCCGGCCGGCCTCAAGGTCGAGCCGACCTTCCTGGTGCTCAACGAGAGTTATGTGCGGACGATTTTCGTGGTCACCTATCCGCGCTACATCAACCTCGGCTGGTTCGCGCCGGTCATCAATCTGAACACCACTCTCGACGTGGCCATGTTCTTCTATCCGGTCAAAGCCGAGATCATTTTGAAACAGCTCAAGAAGAAAGTCGGTACGCTCGAAGCCCAGATACTGTCGGATCACGAGAAGGGCGCGCCGCGCGACCCGATCGCCGAGACGGCGCTGCGCGACATCGAGCAGCTGCGCGACGACCTGTCCCAGGGCATCGAGCATTTTTTCCAGTTCGCGCTCTACATCACCGTTTACGGCAAATCCAAAGAAGACCTCGACAAGCTCACCGAATCGGTCGAGTCGATTTTCGCCGGCAAGTTGATCTATTCGAAACGCGTTTTCTACCAGTCCGAGCAGGGCTTCAACTCGACCATGCCGATCGGCAACGACGAGCTCATGGTCACCTTCAACATGCAGACGTCGCCCTGCGCCTCGTCGTTCCCGTTCATCTCGGCCGACCTGACCTCCGACAACGGCATCCTCTTCGGCATCAACCGCCACAACAACAGCCTGATCCTCTTCGACCGCTTCTCGATGCAGAACGCCAACTACATCGTGTTCGCGACTTCGGGCGCCGGCAAATCCTATACCGTCAAATTGGAGATTTTGCGATCGCTCATGGTCGGCGTCGAGGTCATCGTCATCGACCCGGAAATGGAATACAAGCACCTGTCCGACGCCGTCGGCGGAACCTTCATCAACATCTCGCTGGCCTCGGACGCCAAGATCAACCCGTTCGAATTGCCCCGGGCCGTCGGCGAACAGGTGACGACCGAGGACATCATCCGCAGCGCCGTCATCACCGCCAAGGGTTTGTTGCGCATCATGTTCGGCACGGTGACGCCGCAGGAAGACTCGATCCTGGACCGGGCTTTGCTCGAAACCTACGCCAAGAAAGACATCACGCCCGACTCCGACCTGTCGCAGGTCGAGTCGCCGATCATGCAGGACTTCCAACAGGTGCTCGAGGGCATGGAAGGCACGGCCGACCTGACCATCAAGCTCAAGAAGTACACCGAGGGCACCTTCGCCGGCCTGTTCAATTCGCCGACGACGGTGCAGATGAAAAACATCCTGGTGATCTTCTCGGTCCGCGACCTCGAAGACGAACTCCGGCCGCTGGCCATCTACGCCATCGTCAACTACATCTGGAACGTGGTCCGCTCCGAGCGCAAGAAGCGCATCCTGGTGATCGACGAGGCCTGGTGGCTGATGCAGCACGAGGACTCGGCCAAGTTCATCTTCGCGCTGGTCAAGCGCTGCCGCAAATATTTCCTGGGCGTCACCACCATCACCCAGGACGTCAACGACTTCCTGCGCTCGCCCTACGGCCAGGCGATCGTCACCAACTCGGCCATGCAGATGCTCTTGAAGCAGTCGCCGGCGGCGATCGACAACATCGCCAAGACGTTCCTGCTGACCGAGGGCGAGAAATATCTGCTGCTCGAGTGCGGCGTCGGCGAAGGCATCTTTTTCGCCGGACCGAAGCATGCCGCCATCAAGGTCGTGGCCTCCTACGCCGAGGACCAGATCGTGACCACCAACCCGCAGCAGCTCCTGGAGATCGAGGCCGCCAAGAAGGAGTTCGAAGCCGAACAGGAGGAACAGAAGAAAAAATGTAGGAGGGCAGCCTTCAGGCCGCCGCCATGAGGCCGCTCGTCAGGCGGCCTGAAGACCGCCCTCCATTCC
>JACQSM010000062.1 GCA_016205965.1 Candidatus Uhrbacteria bacterium | reverse complement strand
CCGACGTGATCGAGCTCGGCTATGTGGCGCCGGAGCACATGGCGCATCTGTACTCGGCGTCGGCGGCGTTCGTATTCCCCTCATGGTACGAGGGCTTCGGCTTGCCGGTGCTCGAGGCTTGGGCCTGCGGCACGCCGGTGATCGCCTCGCGTGCGGCCTCCTTGCCCGAAGTCTGCGCTGATGCCTGTCATTTCATCGATCCGGCGCGCGAAGAAACCTTGACCGCTGCGCTCGGCATGATCCTGACCGATGAAGACACGAGGGCGCGTCTAGTCGAAAGCGGCCGCCTCCGGCTGCAAGATTTTTCGTGGAAAAAAACCGCCGAGCTGACTTGGCGGGCGCTCGAAGCCGAATTGGCAAAATCGTAGAAATTAAAAAGGACCGCAGGTTGAGCAGTCCGGAGTTCGTGTCGCGCGCCGATGGCGCGTCTTCTTGCCCTGTTGTTGCGGCTCTCTCGGTCGGGCGTGCCTACCGGGTTGTCAGTCCGGCCGCCGGTGCTTGCTATCCGGCGCTAGAGAGCTAATGTGCACGGTCGCATTTTGTACCTCTCCCTTTCGTTTGCGGATACACGCTCAGGCTCGCAGAGACCGCCGGGTGGTTGTGGCTCCTGGAAAACTCGTCCAAACGCGAATGGGTTCGCAACGGTTGTGGACCCCCTCGCATCGCTTTCTTTCGACGAGCCCCGGTTATCAAACCAGGAGCTAACGCTTCTGAAAAATCCTCATGCTTCTCCTCCATGCACGTGGTTTGAGGGCAGGATTGCCGTCCTTCTCCGTTGGACCGCATCCCTGTCTTGGCCGTTGGCCCTGCGTGGGCTGCGCCCTCATCAGCGCTCGCACTGTCTTGAGCGCACCAGGCAAGATAGCATATAATACCGACCTTGTCAAGAGCCGATGGCCGGTTCCGCAGTATTTCGCGCACAATGGCGCGAAGCCTCGAGAAATTGGTATGATGACGCCGTATGCCCGAACTTCCGGAGGTCGAAACCATTCGGCGACAACTCGCTTCGGCGGTCAGCGGTCGAAGGATCGACGGCGTCACCGTGCGCTACGCCGGGCGCCTCAACGTGCCGGCACCGGAGTTCGCGCAGGCCGTGGTCGGCGCGCGTTTTCAGGATTTCGGACGCCGGGCCAAGCTTCTTTTGGTCAACCTTTCGAACGGCTGGACGATCGTGACGCATCTCAAGATGACCGGCCGCTACCTGCTCAAACCCGGCGATGCCGTCCCCGAAAAGCACGTCCATGTCGTTTTCAAACTCGACGACGGCCGGCAGCTCTTCTTCGAGGACACCCGCAAATTCGGCTATCTCAAGCTGGTCCGGACCGCCGAGCTCGAAGAAAAAATATACGCCAAGGAAAAATACGGTCCGGAACCGCTCGAAAAATCATTCACCTTCGACCGTTTCAAGACCTGCCTGATCAAGAGGTCCAAGAAAAAGATCAAACCACTGCTGATGGAGCAGTCATGCATCGCCGGTATCGGCAACATCTACGCCGACGAGGCCTGCTGGTATGGCGCCGTCCGGCCGACCCGGCGCGTCGCCACCTTGAGCGACAAGGAACTTCGCGGCGTCTACCGAGGCGCCCTGACCTCGCTCGGAGCCGCCGTCAAAGCCCGCGGCAGCTCGGCCGTCGACTACGTCGATCTCTACGGCAAAAGAGGCGACTACGTGCCGCGGCTCAAAGTCTACGATCGGGCCGGAAAAAAATGCTCCCGTTGTTCCGGCGTGATCAAGAAGATATGGATCGGCGGCCGCGGGGCCCATTATTGCCCGAAATGCCAGCGTTGATATGACCCGCGCCTCCAAAGGCTTCACCCTCATGGAGCTCATGGTAACCGTGTCGATCATCGGCGTCCTTTCGACCGTCGGTTCGGTTTCCTACAACTCGGTCCGGGCCAGATCGCGCGACACCAAGCGCGTTTCCGACATCAAGCAGCTACAGGTCGCCGTCGAGTTTTTTTTCGAGAACAATAGTTATTATCCGCTCGACGGCGTTCCCGGTTCGAGCGGCATGGCCCTCGGCGGTCCGACCACGTCGACGCTTTCGGATGCGGGTTTTTCGCCCGAGAGGCGCGGCATACTCTACATGGCGGCGGTGCCGAGCAATCCCGAGCCCGGGGGCTCGGCGTATATTTATCGCTCGCTTCATCGCGATGGCGGCAACTGCGATGTCGGCCTGTGCGACGCCTACGCCTTGCTTTTCACTTTGGAAAAAGACCAAGGCAGCCTCCTGGCCGGCCCGCACGCGATCACGCCGACCGGCACGACCGGCGCCGAGGGCGGCTTCGGCGGCGCCGGCGTGGCCACCTCGGCCGGCACCGTGGTCGGCATCGAGAGCCTGCCGGAAATTTTCGAGAATTTCGCCAAGGAGACGGCCGACAGTTTAGCGAGAACGGCGGACGATCCCGACATCGAACGGGCGGCCGAATTGGCCGTGGCGCCGGCTGCAACCGTCATCTCGGTCGCCAATAGCGCCGCCATCGCCCAGAGCGTCGGCCAGGCCAGCCAGTATTTCTTATGGTTCATCAGCCAGCCGCTGCTGCTCTTCAAACGCCGCCGCCGGCAGGCCTGGGGCGTGGCCTATAATGCGCTTTCGAAGCTGCCCGAGGATCTGGTCATCGTCCGTCTCAAGAATGCTGTCAACGGCAAGATCGTCCAAAGCGCCGTCACCGACGCCCACGGCCGGTTCGCCTTCCTGGCCCAGCCGGGACGCTATCGCATCGAGATCGCCAAGGCCGGCCTCGTTTTTCCGAGCCAGCTTATGACCGGCAAGAAAGAGGACGGCCGATATCTCGACCTCTACCACGGCGATGAGGTCGCCGTGGCCGAAGGCGGAGCCCTGCTGACGCCGAACATCCCGCTCGACCCGTCGGGCGATGCCAAGCCGGATGACGCCATCATCAAGGAAAACGCCAAGCGCCGATTTCAAGAGTCGCTGGCGTTGGCCAGCCCGGCGCTCGGCGCCGTTTCATTGACGGTCCGGCCTTCGGCCTTGGTCGCGGTATTGTTTATCGGCCAGCTGCTGGCGTTCTTTTTCTTCCGGCGCCTGGCGACCAAGAGCCGGCCCAAGAGCTGGGGCGTGGTCTACGACGAGGCCAGCGGCCGCCCCCTCATCAAGGCGGTGGTGCGCATCTTCGCCCTGCCGTACCACAAACTGCTCGAATCGCAGATCACCGACCGTCGCGGCCGTTACAGCTTCCGTGTCGGCAGCAACATGTACTACCTGACGGTGACCAAGAAGGGCTATCTCAAAACCGAGAGCGATCCGCTCGACCTCACGGCCGTGACCGAACCGACAGCGATCGCTTCCGACCTGCCGCTGCGCAAAGAAGGCCCGGGGTGGAAGGTTTGACGCGGCTTATTGTATACTTGGGCCATGACATCGGCATACGAACTCGTGCCGCACGCGACCGACGGCAAAATCAAGGCCACCGGCACCACCCGGGCCGGCCTTATGATTGGCGCGCTGCGCGGCATGTTCGCCGTCGCCGTCGCTCAATGGGTCGAAGACGCTCCCGAGGTCGAGCGGTCCTTCGATCTGGGCGGGGCGGATTTCGAGACCTTGCTGGCCGGGCTGCTGAATGCCGCTCTGGCTTCGGCTGCGGCCAACGGCGAAGGGTACGAGGATATCCGTTTCAATCTGATCACCGACAAAAAGGCCGAAGGCGCCTTCGTCGGCAAGAAGGTCTCCGGCTTCAGCAAGAAGCTCATGGCCGCGGCCAAACACGATCTGATGGTGGCCAAAAACGAGGCCGGCGTCTGGGAGGCGACGATCACCTTCGATTCCTGAAATGCAAGCCGATACGAAAAGAGGGCCTGATCAGGGCCCTCTTTTTCTTTCGGCGTTAGGCCGTTTTTCGTTTCTTGGCCACCTGCCAGACCAACATGGCGGCGATGGGGATCAACAGCAGCGACGCCCACAGGTACGTCCGGCTCATCTGGGCGGCCGGTTCCTGGGACACGTTGACGTCGGCGCGGAGGAAGTCGTCTTTGGACGCGGCCTGGGCCTCCTTGATGAAGAACGACAGCGGGTTGCTCTTGGCCGTGATCTTGCCGGTGTCGTCGGTCAGGGCGACGTAGACGGTGTGTTCGCCGTCGATCAGGCTCTGGTCGAGCGTGTAGGTGAAGTCGCCGTTTTCATCGGCGGCGGCGGTAAAGACCATCGGGATGTAGCTGTAGACGTACAGCAGGCAGGTCGCCTTGGGGGCGCAGCGTCCCTTGATGGTGCCGGTTTTGCCCTTCTTTTCATCCGAGGCGCCGGTCGTCGGGGCGGAGGTTTCGACTTTGAACGCCGGATTGACCTTGCCGGAGCCGCGCGGCTGCTCGATGGGCTTGCGGAAGACGACCGCGCTTTCGGTCGGCGTGAGCGCCTTGGCCAATTTGCCGGTGCCGGCGGGATTGGAGCCATTTTTGAGTTCGTCGGTGTCGTTGACGCCATCACCGTCCGAGTCGGCTTTGGTCGGGTCGGTTCCCATCAGGCTCTCGAAGTCGTCGAAGAGCTTGTCACCGTCGCTATCCTTGACCAGAACGCCGGGCGAAGTTTCGGCGCCGGCTGCCGGCGACGATTTCCACCAGCCGACGCCGGCCAGTTCGGTTTTGGCGATCGGCATGAGGCCGGGCAGGTCCGCCACTTTTTTTTCGTTGATGAGTTCCTGAATGGCGGCGTTGGCCTTTTCTTTGACCTCGGCCGGCAGGTAACTGATCGTGGTCAGATTTTTTACGGTCGCGCATTCGGCCTCGTTCTTGCCTTCGCAGCCCGGGAAGACCCCGTTGTTCGCCGAGGTCAGGAACTTTTCGCAGGACTCCCGGGTAGTCAGTCCCGCCTCGGCGCAGGTCTTGTCGGCGAACCGGACCTCGAGCCAAGACTTGCAGCGTTCGGGCAGGATGCCGTTCTGGACGCAGAGATCATTGGCGGTCAGCGCCTGGGCTCCCGGCGAGGGCGGAGCGATCAGGGAATCGGCCGTATTTCGCTCGAGCGATTCGAGTGATTTTCGCAGGTCGACGAAAGCAGGGGATTGCGGTTCTTCTTCGGGTACGTTCGGTTTTTCCGGCTCGGCCGCAGTCGTTTTGCTTGTCGGTTCGGCGGTCGGCGTTTTTTCAGGCTCGGTAGCCTCGGGTTCGCGTTTTTCCGGTTCGGCGGTCGGTTTCGGAGTCGGTTCCAACTTTTTTTCTGGCTCGATGGTCGGCTCCGGCTCCTTGGTCGGTTCGGGCGTCGGTTTGAGTTCCGGCGCCACCACGACGAAATTCACCTTGGCGCTGGTTTTGGAGATCGTAGCGCCCTCGGCGTCATACCCCTTGGCCGTCGCGGCCACTGTGTAGCCGTCGGCCGTCAGGCCATCGAAGATCGCGCCCCAGGTTCCGGAAGCATCGGCCGTACCGGCAGCGGTCTTTATCGCCGCGCCTTTCGAATCGCTGACCGTGAAAGCGACCGACTGCGCCGAACCCTCGATGCTGGCAGTGACGGTCACCGGCGCTTTCAGCGAGGCGGCGGCGGCCGGCGAGGTGACGACCACGCCGTCGAGCGGCGTGCCTTCGAAGACGACGCCGGCCGTCTTGAACGTGGCCATGGCAGACACGACTTCCGCACCGGACGGATTCGCCGAACGGACGCGGTAATAGTAGGTCGTGCCTTTTTTGAGTTCGCACAAGCTGACGGCATGGATCTCTTCGTAAGGCCGTTCGCCGGTCATCGGGTCGATGGTGCGGGCCGGATCCCTTTCGAGCGAAGTCGTGGTGCCGAACTCGACGACGGAGGTGCTCTCAACGTTCGTCTGCCAGCGAACGTCGATCGGGCACTCGGCCAGCGACGCCGCGGCGGCGGTCGGACCGGAAGTGATGATCGGCGCCGGCTCGGCCTGGGCCCGGGCGTCGAGGATCATGAGCGGCAGTGAAAGCGCCACTGCCAGGAGTGCTGCGACGAAGGGAATATCGCGGACGTGGAATGTGGAAAGAGTATTGCGCATGGACATGGGGTTATCGGGGGCAGTATACCATATCCGCCAGGCGTTGACTTTCGTCGAATCTCGCCTATAGTGGGCGAACCGGCGTATAAAGCGTCGTCGCCCTTTCCAAGGAGATCGCATGTCAGATACCGGTATTGAGCGCCATTTGCCGATTCCAACCGCGTCTTGCCCGGCCAAGCGGCCGCTGGAAGCCGAAGCCGACGCTCCCTGCATCGGCTGCGCCCGGCGTTCGAGGTGCTTCACCTCCTTCGCTTATCGTAAAATGTTCGAGGCCGGCGGCGGCCAGAAGCTGTTCTTGCTGTCGAGCTGCGGAGATTTTCAGCCGCAGATCGGCGCCGTCGCCCAGCCTAAGGACATCCGTCCGAGTCTGCGGCAGGTCGGCGCCGAGCATCTCTGCGACAGCTGCCCGTCGCAACTCCGGAGCGGCTGCGCGCTGTCGCAGGATTTGGCCGAGCTCGAGAGCATGGCCATGCGCGGCGACCAGTCGAAGCCGGTCGCATTCACCGTCTTCGCCTGCCGCGACCGCGCCAATCCGTTCGCGACGTTTTCCGGCGCCGTCACCGAGGAGAAGAAGCCATGAGAGCGAGAGTTCTGGCCGCCTGCGGTCTGGCCGCGCTTGCAGCCGCCGGCTGCCAGAAGCGGGAACCGGATGCGCCCCGGGTCGAGTACGTCGAACCGGAGAAACAGGATTTTCCTCAAGCGCCGGCCGCGTTGCCGATCGATCCTGCCGCGATCAAGATCGTCATCAAAGATAGCCGCGAGCGGTTCGGCGACGTTTTCTTTAGCGTGGGCCCGGAAGCGATCGTCATCACGTACGTCGTCGATCCCGGATGGACGCTCAAGGAAGCGCGTACTTGCGTCCGTTTGCCGCAGAACGAGGAGCGCGTGATCATCGAGAACGACTGCATCTTCATGGAGACGCGCTTCATGGCCCCGGGCTCGAATGACACCACGGTTGTCGTGGGACTGAACGTCTTCGATCGCGGCGCCTTCGACGTGCGATCGCCGCGAACCGCGGTCTTTCAGTTCGATATCGAGGTCATGCCGCCGGCTCCGCAGACGCGCCGGCGTCACGGCACGGCCTTCTACGAGTTCGACGTTCCTTAGACGGCGCCATTGCGCCGTTTTTTTAATTGATGCGAGCGTGCTAGCCTGGATCCAGGAGGTGTCCCATGCGACTGCGCAACATCATGCTGGTCGCTGCGGCCGGCATAATCTCTGGAGTCGTTCTTTCTTTCGCCCTGCCGAGGGCGCTGCCGCCGCCTCGACGTCCGGTCCGCCAAGTGCCGGAGCTGGTAGTCGTGCCCATCGACGGCCCGGCCATGGACGCGCCGCGGACGATCGCGGATCCGAATGCGGTTTCGGCCGCGCTCATGCTCGATGATCGGCTGCTCGGCGACGTCGCCGTCTGGGTCGAGGGGGAGGATCTCTGGATCCGCTGGACGAACGCGACCAATATCATCATGGTCGGCGGTCACGTCTGCATCCGGTCGGAACCGTTCCGAGAGTCTCGTTGGCAGACCCCGGAGCAGTGCCCTTATCGGCTGGAACAGATCTCGAGCATCATGGACTACCACGAGCTGGCCATTCCGCTCGTCGTCTGCTGTCACCGGCCCGGACCTGTCTATATTCGGGCCCATGCCATGCTCATGGTCAGCATGCGCGACCGGGTCGCCCTGTATGTGACGCTGGTCTATCGGCCATAGAGAAGACTGTGGATAACTTCAAGCGGCAATGCGCCGCTTTTTTCGTCCGGCCCTTGACTTTTTGCCTTAAATGTGCTATTTTGAGATGTCATTCCTCCGGAGAATGACCCCGCCTTAAAAAGCGGACAACGCACATTCCGGATACGGAGGGCTTAAATGCCCACAGCGACCCTTTCATCCACTGAAGAGACCTCCTTCCGCGAGTACTGCTCGTGGACCTTTGGGGAGGTCGCCCGCGGCATCGAGTTGATCCTGCAGATGCTTGCCGCCTTTGGCAAGGCGGCCATGCAGCCGGCCGCCGCAACACCCCCTGGCGCCGTTCCCGTGGTCACCCTTCAGGTGGCCCTGGAGTTCCTTCCCGCCGGCACCGCCGTCGCGGCGCCTGCACCCACGTCCGGCGCCCAGAGCGTCTGGACCAAGCCCGCCAAGGTACCGGCCCGTCTGCAGTTCTTGCATGGATTGGGCCAGCCCAAGGTTTTGGAGGGCGTGCGCTCGGAAGCCAACGGCCGCAAGTACTGGGCTTTTGTCTTCCCGCTGGTCATCATCCTGGAGAGCGACGAGGAGCGGAACTCCGCCTACGCCTTCCGCAAGGATGGCTGGGACCAGCTGGAGCCGCTTCTGACGCTGTCCGAAGAGGACATGCGCCAGGGGCTGGCCAGCTCCCCGGAGGCGGCCAGGCTGTATTCCCTGCTCACGATGGGCAAGACGGACCTGTACCGGACCAAGCCGGCAGGGTTCATCCGCCGGTTCCGTCACCAGGGCGCCTGGCAGGACCGGATGGCCCGGGTCATCCAGACCGGTCTGCCCTGACTCCGCCGCGGCTCGGCCAGCCGCACCAACTCCCAAGCAGCGCGATACCCTCGCGCTGCTTTTCTATTCCGGTCTTTTTTCTTCCGCGAGTGCAGGCTATACTTGACGAACACTAATATCCCTTCTATGGGAACATCGTTCGCGCACAAAATACTCACCTCACACCTCGTTTCCGGCACCTTGACGCCGGGGGAGGAGATCGGCATCCGGATCGACCAGACGCTGACCCAGGACGCCACCGGCACCCTGGCCTATCTGCAGTTCGAGGCCATGGGCATACCCAAGGTCCGGACCGAACTTTCGGTCAGCTACGTCGATCACAACATGCTCCAGACGGACTTCAAGAACGCCGACGATCATGAGTACCTG
>JACQSM010000065.1 GCA_016205965.1 Candidatus Uhrbacteria bacterium | reverse complement strand
TGCCCGGACTCCGCATGAATACCGAGGCGGCGACGGCGAAGGCGATGGTGGCGTGGTCGGACGGAAATGACTTCGATGCCGGCATGATGCCGATGAGCGGCGTCGCTTCGGCCATCATCACGAACGGCCGGGGCCGAAAATATGCCAGGCTCACCAGCAGATTGCCGAAGACGCCGAGCAGCGCGGCACTGGCGGCCCGCGAGGCGGTCACCGCCGCGGCCACATGTTCGCGATGGTTGCCGCGGGCCCGCCATACCGGCACGAGCACGGATGCCCCGATGATCCAGATCAGCGCCGAGGCCGAAAATACGGCGAACGCGTCGAAGACCGGACTCTTGCCGGCGAGACCGTTGAGAGCATTAAAAATCAGCGAATCAAGCTGCCGCATGCAGCCTCACCTTAGCGCAAAGGAGGCCATCGGTAAATGGCAGCGGCCGGCCATGCCGCGGCCCGATAAAAAGCAAAAGGACCCCGTCAGAGGGTCCGTCGAATTTCTTCAGCCGCCTCGATGAAGGCGTGGTGGCCGTTGAGCCGGTAGGCCGCCGGCGAGTCGTTGTCTTTTTTCTTTCGCATGAGGACGTTCACGCCCTCGTTCTTGCCGTTGAGCAAGGCCAGGCCGCTGGCGATTTCGTCGTCATCGGCGCCCAAACGCTTGAGCTCCGGCTCCAAGGCAAGCTTGCTGACCAGGGCCTGAAAGCCGTGATCGTAGGTGTCGATCAGGTAGACGTTGGCCATGATGTCCACCATGATCGCCAGCATGGCGATGCGCCGGCGCGCCGTCTTGTCCGGCGGCGCATACATGCGCTTGCGGATGTAGTCGACGGCGACTTCATCGTCGTGCGGTATCCGCTTCCGGTAGACATAGACGATGTCGTCGGCCAGATCCAGCAGCGGACTGGTATTGCGCGGCGTCGGCAGCACCAGGACGACGCGGATGCCGCGGTTCTTGAGCGCGGACAGCACGGGCCTGTAGCCCTGGTCCTCGGCGCAGAAGACGACCTCGCTGACCGTCGGCATGAACTCCTCGGCGCCGAAGCGCGCGATGGCCTCGACGGTCAGGTGCTGGTCGACGACGTCCTTGCGGCCGCCGCTCAACTTCTGCACGTGGCCGATGGCGAACTCCGCCCGAACCATGTCGGCGACCAGTTTTTGCACCGACGGGATGGTCACGTCGCAAAAGAATTCATGGTACAGGAGCCGGCCGCGCCGCCGGAACAGCTTCATGAGTCTGGACGGATCGAACGCGATCTCAGCCTTGGCGAAAATGTTGCGGAAGTTATCGAGATCGCCGATCACGGCGACGTCGACATCCGGCCGCTCCAGATTCTCGAGTAGTTGCTCGCTCTCCCTGCCGGCCGCCGCCAGGTCAGACGAGCGGTCCTCGGAGGGCTGCCCGATCGGCGGGGCGTCGCCGTCCTTGGCCTCGACCGGTTCCGTCTCCATGACCAGCATGCGCTGGGCGCCGTCGACTTCCCCGTTTCGGAGAAGCTGGCGGTTCTGGAGTTCGCCGATGACCGCGTCGGGATCTTCGATGCCCGCGCTTTGCAGCAGGGCCGGAATGTCGATTCCCGGCTTCAACGGGTACTTCGACCCGCAAACTTCGACGTTGCGCATCAGCAAAGCGTGGGCTCTTTGCAGTTCGGCATGGGGAACGGGAGTTTCCGAAGTTTCCATCGCATCCTCCAGGAGCGTGCCCGACGGAAAGGCCGCGGCGGCCTTCGTCCGCAAAATGGTGAAAGGGCACGTCCAAGATTAGCCTAAAAACGGCCGCCTGTCAAGGGATATCGGTCGCGAGCGACATCCCAAGGCGTCCGACCCCGTTTAAGACCATTTTAAGGCGATAAGGCTCAAGAAATAAGCGGGCTGCCGGTCATTTCCGGCGGCTGCGGTATGCCCATGATGGCCAGGACCGTGGGGGCGGTATCGGCCAACATGCCGACCGGCGGCATCAGCGACAGGTCGCCGCCCGGCACCTCGCCGTTGGGCGAGGCCTGACCGCGCCAGCGTTCGCCGATCACGATGAACGGCACCGGATTGGTGCTGTGCTCCTTGTCGATCTCGCCCGTCTGCAGATTCATGACTTCCTCGCCGTTGCCGTGGTCGGCGGTGATGATGACGACCCCGCCCTTGGCCGTGGCCGCGGCGATCACCCGGCCGATCTCCTTGTCGGCCGCCTCGACGCCCTTTTTGGTCGCGTCGAACTTGCCGGTGTGCCCGACCATGTCGGCGTTGGCGAAATTCGCCACGATGAAATCGTAGTTTCCGGCTTCGACCTCTTTGACGATCCGTTCGGCGATCTGGGGCGTCGACATGGCCGGAGCCTGGTCATACGACGAGACGCGCGGCGACGGGATGATGACCCGGTCCTCGTTCGGAAACTCCTCTTCGCGCATGCCGTTCAGGAAGAACGTCACGTGCGCGTATTTTTCGGTTTCGGCGATATGCAACTGCTTCATGCCGGCGTCGGAAACGACCTTGGCCAGGCACTCCCGCACGAACTCCGGCGGATAAGCGACCGCGGCCGGCGTCCCCTTTTCGTACTCGGTCATGGTGCAAAAATACAGATTCGGCATGTAGGCGCGCGGAAACTTGGCGAAACCGGGAATGGTGAACGCTTGGGCCATCTGCCGCGACCGGTCCGGACGGAAGTTGAAAAAAATCACCGCATCGCCGTCTTTGACCGGCCCGACCGGCCGGCCGCCCTCGGTGATCATCGTCGGCACGAATTCCTCGTCGTAGACCTTGGCGGCGTACGATTCCTCGATCGCCTTGATCGGATCGTCATGGGTGCGGTCGGCGCCTTTGCCGGTCATGGCGTTGTAGGCCTTCTCGATCCGCTCCCAGCGGTTGTCGCGGTCCATGGCGTAAAACCGGCCGGACAAAGAAGCCACCTTGCCGATGCCGGACTCGGCCATCTTGGCCTGGAGCTTGCGCACGAAATCGACGCCGGTGTTGAAGATGGTGTCGCGGCCGTCGAGCATCGCGTGCACGGCGACGTTCTTGATCCCCTGCTGCTTGGCGAAGTCGATGAGCGCGGCCGCATGATCGTCGGATCCGTGGACGTTGCCCGGGCTGACGATGCCCATGACATGCAGCGTCGAGCCGTTCTTTTTGACGTGTTCGGCCGCATTCACGAAGACCGGATTCTTGAAAAATTCTCCGGTGGCGATCGCCAGGTTGATTCGCGGAAACGACTGGTAAAAAATCTTGCCGGCGCCGATGGTGATGTGGCCGACTTCGGAGTTGCCCATCTCGCCCCACGACAGGCCGACCGCTTCGCCCGAGGCCCGGACCGTCATCGTCGGGTACGTCCGGACGAGCTCGTCCATGACCGGCGTCTCGGCCGCTTCGAGCGGATTGCCGTCGCCCGGCGGAGCCACGCCCCAGCCGTCGAGAATCAACAGCACCACCGGTTTTGGTCGGTTGTCATTCATAACGGCAGGCGGCTCACATCCGCAACAGGGAGAATCCGGACATCTCGCGCGGCTTAGGGATGTCCATGAGATCGAGAATCGTCGGCGCCACGTCCGCGAGGATGCCCTCGCCCAGCTTGACCTTGCGGAGCTTGTCGGTGACGAGATAAAGCGGCACCGGATTGGCGGTGTGTTCGGTCATGATC
>JACQSM010000060.1 GCA_016205965.1 Candidatus Uhrbacteria bacterium | reverse complement strand
TTCGGCCCGAAAACTTTGGCCCCGTTGACGGACATCAGATCGACGCCGAGTTCGCGGACGTCGAGAGCGAAGGCGCCGGCCGCCTGGCAGGCATCGACGTGCAGCAACGGATGCGAGCCGCCGAATTTCTTGCGCGCCCGGCGGATGATCTTGGCGATGGCGGCGATCGGCTGGACCGTGCCGACTTCGTTGTTGGCGTACTGCACCGAAACCAGCACCGTCCCCGGCACGATCGCTTTTTCGACCTCTTCGGGATTGACCCAGCCGAAGCGATCGACGCCGATGAGGGTCGCGGAAAAACCTTCGCGCTCGGCCAGATGCTCGACCGGCCGCAGCACCGAATGATGCTCGATGGCGCTCACGAGGATGCGACCGCCGCTTCCTTTGGCCGCCCTGGCCGCGCCTAGAATCGCCAGGTTATTGCTCTCGGTCCCGCCGGACGTAAAAACGATCTCGTCGTGACGGGCGCCGAACAGTCCGGCGATCGCCGTCCGGGCGGTTTCGACCGCCGCTCGAGCCTGGCGCCCGGCATCATGGATGCTCGAAGGATTGGCAAAACGCTCGCCCAGATATGGCGCCATGGCGGCGGCGACCAGCGGATCGACCTCGGTCGCTGCCGCGTTGTCGAGGTAAATTGTCGGCGTTTCGCTGGACATAGGACAAAACAAACTACCATGCGCGGGCGGGGCGGTCAATGCTTTCGTCGGATCGCGCGGCATTGAAATTTCGGATAATTCTGCTACCATAAAATTCATGAAGAGGAAGAAGCGAGCGCCGATAACCCCGATCATCATCGTCATCACCGCCGTTCTCGGCGGCGCTTTCGCGTTCCGCCACGATATCAAGGATGCCGTCGCCCGGGCCATGCGCGGACCGATCCCGCCGGCCGCGAGTTATGCCGACGTCCTGGCCCGCAACGCCAACGCCAACGCGAACATCGCGCCGGCCAAACCGACCAACGCGAACCTGAACGCGAAACCGAAAGGGCTGCCGGCAACGAACACGGCTTCGTCACTCCCCGAAGCCGCCAATCTGGCCGTCGCTTTCATCCTTCAGGCGCCGTACCAAAACTGGGACGAAATCCACGAGGACGCCTGTGAAGAGGCTTCGGCCGCCATGGTCAATCTTTTCTATAAGGGAGTCACCGGCGAACTCACCAAGGAAGAGATGGACAAAAACATCCTTGAAGCCGTGGCCTGGGAAAACGAGCACTTCGGCCGCAACAAAGACACCAGCGCCGAGGAGACCGCCCGATTCATGCGCGAACTCTACGGCCTCAAGGCGAAAGTCGTGACGGTCGCATCGATGAAGGAAATCAAAAAAATGGTCGTGGCGGGCAAGCCGGTGATCATGCCCGCCTACGGCCGCGCCCTCAAGAACCCCAACTTCCGCAACGGCGGCCCGCTGTACCACATGCTCGTCATCAAAGGTTACCGCGGCACGAAAATCATCACCAACGATCCCGGCACCCGGCGCGGCGCCGACTATCTCTACGACGAAGCCTTGCTCTGGGACGCGCTCCATGACTGGAACGGCGGCGACGTCCCGCGCGGACCGAAAAACATCATCGTCGTGGAATAGCGACGACGAGCGGCGGCTCCGGCCGCTCTTTCGTTTCGTGGTACAATGGCCGTATTCCGAACCTTATGGCCGCCCCGCTCAAAATCGGCGCCACCAGCCTGTTCCTCAAGAAGAACTGGCAGATCATCTACGCCGTCATCCTCATCGTCCTCGTGCCGGTGACGATCATTTCGAACACCTTCTTCGTCATCAACGGCTTCCGCAAGACGGTCGACGTCGAGCTTCAACGCACGGCGCTGATCATCGGCAAAATGTTCAACGTCACCGGCAAGGATCTCTTCGCCGACGCCGACAAGCTCCAGGAACGGCTCGAAGCCGTCTCCAAAGTCCTGCCCGAGGTCAAAAGCCTGGACGTCCTGGCCCGCGACGGCGACGACTTCAAAGTTATCGCCAGCCTCTACAAGCAAGGCATCGGCCAGGTCGCCCACGGGCGCCAAAACGCCCTGGCTTGGTACGACAACCAATCGATCGCCTATCTGACGCGTTCATCCCGTTCGGCCGTCTTCGAGGAAAAATTGACGACCGAAGAGGCTCGCGGCAGTCAGCGGTACTGGGGCGTGGTCATGCCGCTTTCGGGCGCCGACGGAAAAAAAGAATTGTTGCTCTCGGCCAAGATATCGCTCGAGCTGATCGATGAACTCGTCAGCACCAACCTGTTCTGGTCGTACCTGTGGCTGGCCATCACCGTGCTTATCGTCATCCTGCTCCTGGCGTCGAATACCAGAATCTTCGAATACGCCATCCTGTTCCGCAAGCTCAAGGAGGTCGACCAGATGAAGGACGACTTCATCTCCATGGCCTCGCACGAACTCCGGGCCCCGACCACGGCCATCCGCGGCTACCTGTCGCTGTTCCTCGAGGACGCCTTCGGCAAGCTCGACGAAAAGCCGAAGTCGATCCTCCAAACCACCTACCACATCACCAACCACCTGGCGACGCTCATCGAAGACCTGCTCGACGTCTCGCGCATCGAACAGGGCCGCATGAAGCTCGACAGCAAACCGATGCAGCCGGAGACGCTGGTCGAAGAGATCGTGGCCCAGATGCGCTTCGAGGCCGAGAAGAAGCAACTCGCTTTCGAGTACAAAAAGCCGGCCGAGCCGCTCCGCCCGATCATGGTCGACGAATCGCGCATCAAGCAGATCCTCATCAACTTGGTTTCGAACGCCATCAAATACACGCCCAAGGGCGGCGTCACCATCACCACGATTCCCAAGGACGACAAGACGCTCGAGATCAAGATCACCGACACCGGCCTGGGCATGTCGGCCGAGGCCCGCGAAAAGCTCTTCCAGAAATTCTACCGCGTCAAGACGACCGACACCCGCGACATTCCCGGCACCGGGCTGGGGCTCTGGATCACCAAACAGATCGTCGAACTCATGGATGGACGGATCTACGTCGACTCGATCGAAAAAGTCGGCACCCAGGTCAGCGTCGATCTCCCCTTCGCGGCCGCAGCCGCGCCGGCCGCCGCGCCGTCGGACGCCAAGAAGTAGCCGGGGCGACCCTTGCCAAACCGGCCGGGAAGCCCCATAGTGGATTGCGTCCACGATCATGACCTCTTCTCTGATACTATTATTCGTCCTTCTCGCTGCTTCGGCAGCCTCCAGTGCCGCGGAAACGGGGCTTTTTTCGTTCAATAAATTCAAAATACGGACGCTGGCCGAACACAACGCCTCGGCCCAGTTGGTCGAAAAACTGCGCGCTAATCCGCGCAAACTGCTCGGTACCATCCTGATCGCAAACAACGTGACCTCCCTAAGCGCCTCGGCCCTGACCGCCGTCATCGCCATCCGCGCTTTCGGCAGTGCCGCCGTCGGCGTCGCCACCGCCGTCATCGCCGCCGCCGTCATCATATTCTGCGAGTTCATCCCCAAGGCCTATGCAGCCCATCACCCGGAACGGGTCTCACTGGCCATGGCTCGCCCGGTCTGGGCGCTGACAATCATCCTCGGGCCGCTGCTGCCGATACTCGAGCGCTTCAGCGCTTTTTTCGTCGGTCACGCCAACGACGTGCGGGCCGTCGTCTCGGAAGAAGAGATCAAAACGATGGTCTCCATGGGCGAACAGTCCGGCGGCGTCGAAAGGGGCGAACGCGAACTCATCGAACGCGTATTCCTGTTCAACGACATCGTCGCCGAAGACGTCATGACGCCGCGGGAACAGGTCGTCTACCTCGACGGCGACTGGGCGCTGGCCGAGGCGCTTGAGGTCGTCAACGCGTCCAAATTCTCGCGTTTTCCGATCTACGAAAAGTCGCGCGAGAAAATCATCGGCATCGTCCACATCAAGGACATCTTCGAAAAGATTTCCGAAGCCGGCGGGGAGGCTCCGGCCGACGTGAAGATCCGCGACGTCGCCGGCCCGGCGATCTTCGTCCCCTCGACCAAGCTGATCGACGATCTGTTCCGCGAATTCCAGAAGGAACACGCCCATATGGCTCTGATCATCAACGAATTCGGCTCGGTCATCGGCCTGGTGACGCTCGACGACCTGCTCGAGGAACTGGT
>JACQSM010000064.1 GCA_016205965.1 Candidatus Uhrbacteria bacterium | reverse complement strand
TTATAGCACGGCTCCGATCTGTACCGTGATGCACGGAGGTCTCAATGTTTTACGACGCATAGAGATTCGCCCCTGTAGCTCAACGGATAGAGCGGATCCGTCCTAAGGATACGATGGGGGTTCAATTCCCTCAGGGCGCACCAACTGGCTTCAAGAATTGTTTCACGTGAAACAATGATCTGGACGGTGAACGGAGCCAGGTGTAATATAGGCAAAACGGGCGCGTAGCTCATCAGGTAGAGCGCTGCATTCGCATTGCAGAGGTAGGGGGTTCGAGTCCCCCCGCGTCCACCACGTAAAAACGTCAGCATCGCTGACGTTTTTACGTTACAGGAGGGGATTAGTGTAACGTTTTTTATAGGTGTAACGGAGCTAAACGTGTAGTATCGACGAAAATTGTTTCACGTGAAACAATTTGAGACGAGTGTAATGACTTTTCTGATCAATTTTTATGCCAGCGATTCCGATAGAGTGCGAAATCTGTGGAGAAGCGGTAAAAACGGTCCCAACCCGTTACAGTCGAGTTATTGGAGAAGTCATGCATTTCTTTTGCTCGACTCATTGTGAGGAGCTTTATGTGAAACGGAATGTTTCACGTGGAACATTTTCTGGAAACATGCTTGGAAACTGAAAAAAGATTCAATTGTTTCACGTGAAACAATTTTGGCGTAAAAGTAAACTTTTTTGTGTGCTTAAAAAAATGTTAGACGACACAAAATTTTTCGACGCGCGATCATCAACAAAATATCCACCGCAGTGTGGATAAAAGTGTGAATAAGTCGTCGAAATTGTGCGAAACGCGTTATCCACAGTCTTTTGCTTATGTGGATAACTATGATGACGAAATTTTAGCTAAGACTAGCGAATTACAGCGTTGACGCGAGCAAGAAATTTTGGTATACTTATTCACGAATCGAGTGCTGCAAGCCCTTTCGACTAAAAGCCCCCGGGTACTAAAGCCCGATCGGGAGCTATGAAAACAAAAATTACAAAGAAACTTCTTTTGCTTTTGGTAGTAGCCGTTATCGTGGGCGGCGCTTTTGCGTTCTCACCTACTGCGCTTGCCGACTCAATGTCGTCGACCAGCTATAAAGTTCAGGCCGACCTTCTTGGTGGTGGCGGGGCTCGCAGCACTTCGACAGGTTTCGTGGCCGAGGACTCCCTCGGCGAAGTCGGTGGAATCGCAGAAATGACCAGCACATCCTACAAGGCATGTGTTGGTTTTCAATGTGCCTCGGCTGCAGCTCCGGGCGGTGGCGGTGGGGGAGGCGGCGGTACGCCGGACACGACTCCGCCGGTGATTTCAGCGATTTCTGCCAGCAACATCACGGTTAGCGCGGCCACCATCCAATGGACCACTGACGAGGCGGCTACGACGGTGATCAATTATGGAACGACTACCGGATACGGCTCCACCATCACCGAAATCGCCTACCTTACTAATCACTCGAAGAATCTCGCCGGCCTCGCCGAAGGCCAGCTTTATCACTACCGAGTCTGTTCGGCTGATTCAGCCGGAAACTCCATCTGTTCCAGCGATCAGACATTTACCACGCTTGAAACGATACCGCCGGTCATCAGTAACGTTGCCGTGACCGCCATCACGACGACTTCGGCCACGGTAACCTGGACGACGAATGAGAGCGCCTCTTCCTATATAGACTATGGCCTTACGGCTGGTCCGCCGTATACCTCCACCGTCAGCGACAATACTTTGGTTACCAGCCACTCGGTAGCCGTCACCGGTTTGACCGAGGCGACGACCTATCATTTCCGGGTCCGCTCCAAGGACGCCTCTAATAATGAAGGACTGACGACCGATGCCACGTTCTCGACCGCCGATCAGACCGCACCGGTGATCTCGAACGTCGCGGTTACCGCCATCACCACAACCGGCGCGACGGTCACCTGGACTACGAATGAAGGTTCCGACTCCACGGTCGACTACGGCGTGACGGTCAGTTACGGCTCGACCCAGACCAATGCCACCTCGGTCACCTCGCACAGCATCGCCCTCACCGGTCTGACCGCCGACACCATCTATCATTATCGAGTGAAGTCGAAGGACGCTTCTACTAATGAAACGATGTCGGCCGATGGAACATTCAATACTGCTAAGCCCGCGGCTCCGGTCATCAGCAACATCCAAGCGATCAACATCACCCAGACCGCTGCCCGGATCACCTGGAACACGGACACTGACTCCGATTCCAAGGTTGATTTTGGAACCACCGTCTCCTACGGGACGGCGGTGAGCAACGCGACCTTGACCAAGACGCACGTCATCGATATCACCGGCCTGACAAAGAGCACGACCTATCATTATAAGGTGACGTCGAAAGATGCCTTCGTACAGTCGACCGTGTCTGCCGATAAAACCTTCGTAACCGCCGCCGATACCACGGCTCCGGCCAACGTTTCAAACTTTACCGCCGTCGGCGGCAACGGCGTCGCCAACCTTACCTGGGTCAATCCGACGGATACTGACTTCCAGGGCGTGAAGATCGTCCGCAAGACCGGCAGCTTCCCGACCGGTCCGACCGATGGCACCCAAGTCTATAACAGCAACGGCACCAGCCTCCTTAATAGCGGGCTGACCAATGGCGTTACATATTATTACGGTGCCTACGCCTACGACGACGTGCCGAACTATGCCTCCGGTTCCATGGCCTCCGCCCAACCGAGCGGTCCGGTCGACGCCACGGCCCCGGCCGATGTCACGAATTTCGTTGCCGCTCCCGGCGATGCGCTGGTCCAGCTGACCTGGAACAACCCGGCTGATCCCGACTGGGCCGCGACTCGTATCGTCCGCAAGACCGGCAGTGAATCGACTGGTCCGAATGACGGCGACATCGTCTATGAAGGCGCGGCCGCCAATTTTACCGACTCCTCGGTCGTAAACGGCACCACCTATTATTACACCGTCTATACGCGCGACGCCGTACTTAATTACTCGACCGGCGTGGTCGATAAGGCAACTCCGGCCTCGGGTACTCCGCCGCCTCCGCCGCCGTCTTGCAGCGATACCGACGGTGGCTTGAGCTTCGAGGTTCAAGGAACGGTGTCCGACAACGGCACGGACTATGCCGACTCCTGCGTCGGGCCGAACGATGTTGAAGAGAATTACTGCGACAACGGCGCTCGTGCCAGCCAACAGCACGCCTGTGGCTCCGGCTTTCGCTGCTCCGCCGGCCGGTGCGTCGCTGAATCGTTCCAGCCGGGAACCTCCGCTTGCGGTAACGGCCTCTGCGAGGCCTCCGAGACCAGCATCAACTGTTCGGCCGACTGCCCGGTGGTCAGTCCGGTGCCGACCGTCGGTCCGGGCCAGCCGTCTTCAACGGCCGAGGAGCGCATTGATCAGACTAAACTCAAAATTTTCGCCACGGCTGGGAATATCGAGCTGCGCCTGGATGACGCCGACCGCCTTCAGACGATCACCTCGATGGCGATGCGCATCTATATTCCCGATGCGGCCATCAAGAAACCGATACGAACGGCGCTCGTCAATTTCGCCGGCTCAACCTACCCGATGCGCGAAACGCACAGCTTCGAGGCTACCATCGTGACGCCGCCGGTCATCGGAAATTATCCCTTGAGCATTCTGGTGAACTTCCAGGATGGCACCTCCGACGTCATCGACTTCACGGTCGGCGTCGATCCGTCCGGCTACGTCTACGAGGTTGTCGGCGGTCAAACGCAGAAAATCGGCGGCGCTCGCGTGACGCTTTACGTCGACACGGGCGCCGGGAACTTCGGCCTCTGGGACGGAGCGGCTTCCGGCCAGTTGAATCCGCAGACGACCAACGCGGAAGGCGGTTACGGATTCATCGTGATGCCCGGTTCGTACAAACTCGTGACCGACCTCGATGGATATTTGACCAAGTCCACGCTCGCTTTCCCCGTCAGCGACACCAACGTCATCAACACCGCCCTGCAGCTGATCAAGCTGCCCCCGCCGCCGGCCCAGGAGATCCAGAACATCTTGGCTGGCGATGCCTCCGCCGGCGCCAAAGCGACCGCGATCGCGAACGTCGTCGGCCAGTCGGCGGTCTTCGCCTCGCGCGTCGTCGCCGACCAGGCGATTGAAATCGCCGACAACCCGTATGTCGAACAGCAGACCGAGCAGGTCGCCGCGCCAACCGTTGCCGTCGTCGCCGCCGCCAACGTGGCCGCCGCCGGCGCCGCCACGGCCAACGCCGCTCCGCTCGCGCTCTACCTGTACAGTTTCCTGGCCCACCCGACGCTCTTGATCGCGCGCCGGCGCCGCAAGAAGTGGGGCATCGTTTACAATGCTCTCTCGAAGCTTCCGGTTGACCTGGCCATCGTCCGCCTGATCGACGCCAAGACCGGCCGCATCGTCCGCTCGGCCGTGACCGACAAGGATGGCCGCTACTTCTTCATCGTCCAGCCCGGCGAGTACAAGATATCCGCCGTCAAAGCCGGCCATGTGTTCCCCTCGGCCTATCTCAAGGGCCAGCGCGAAGACGTCCAGTTGGTCGACCTGTACCACGGCGAGCCGATCGTGGTGACGCAGGAGACGATCATCACTGCCAACATCCCCGTCGATCCGACGGTCGCCGAAAAGCAGACGCGCAAGATCGTCCTCGAAACCGTCGGCCGCAAGCTGCAGAAGAGCGTCGGCCTGATCACCATCGCCGCCATGGCCCTGGCCGTCGTCATCACGCCGTCGCCGATCGTCATCGCCATGTTCGTCGGCAACCTCGCCTTCTACGTCGTCTTCAAGCGTCTCTCGGTGGGCAAGCGGCCCAAGAGCTGGGGCATCGTCTACGACGAAAAGACGCGCAAGCCGGTGCGCAACGCCATCGCCCGCATCTTCGAGGCGAAGTACAACAAGCTGCTCGAAAGCCAGGTTACCGACACCAACGGCCATTACTCCTTCCTGGTCGGCAGCAACGTCTATTACGTGACCTTCGAGAAGTCCGGCTATCGCAAGCAGCAGCAGGGTCCGGTCGACTTGCTCAAGGTGGACACGCAGAAGAAGGATGAGAAGATCGTGACGCTCGACATTTCGCTGGTGCCGATGGCGCCGGGCGAAGCTGCCGCCCCGCCGAAACCGCCGGCGCCTCCCGCGCCGATCGCGCCTCCCGCGCCGACCGTTCCGCCCGCCGCTCCGACTCCGGCGCCGTCAGCTCCGAGTACGCCGCCAGTGGCGCCGCCTCCGGCAGCTCCGTCGGCAGCGCCCGCCGCTCCGTCGGCAGGGCCAGCCAATAAAGTTCCGTGGGAGATGCAGGTTCTCGAACGCTTGAAGAAGCAGCAGGGTGGTGGAGACGCGAATCCCTCGCCAGAGCCGCCGAAACCGCCGGCTCCTCCTGTGCCGCCCACGAGCCCGCCTCCTCCGTCCGTCCCCGCGCCACCCAAGGTTGAGTCGCCTAAACAGTGAGCGGTCGCATGGTCGAAGATACTCTTCGACCATGTCCCGATCCCTGCTTGGAAAGACTAATTAAGGTATTTGCCAGGGATTATAGTCGCGCGTATGCAATCGCCGCGCGTACATAAAATGAATTTCCTGCCGGAACGGCCGGCGCATTCCGGCTTCCATCATTTGATGACGGTGGCTGCCTTGTTGTTTTATTTCTCCGGCGTCGCCACCCTCTTCATAGCGATAACCGGTCAGATCAATCCAGCCCAAGCCTCCGGCCCCGACTCCAATCGCGTCCTGGCCTACCAGCTCCGCCTGACGGATACGAGCGGCACCGCCGTGGCCGATGGCACCAAGAACATCAAGATCAAGTTCTACACCGCCTCCACGGGAGGTACCCCGGTTCATTGCGACTGCGGCACGACCGGCACCCCAGTAG
>JACQSM010000058.1 GCA_016205965.1 Candidatus Uhrbacteria bacterium | reverse complement strand
GCCTAAGAGCATGGCGGCGACGGCCGTCACAGCATATGTCTCGAATAGGTCGGCGGCCATGCCGGCGCAGTCGCCGACGTTGTCGCCGACGTTGTCGGCAATGACGGCCGGGTTGCGCGGATCGTCCTCGGGGATACCTGCCTCGACTTTGCCGACCAGGTCGGCGCCGACGTCAGCGGCCTTGGTGTAGATGCCGCCGCCCAAACGGGCGAAGATCGAAATGAGGCTGCCGCCGAAGCCGAGGCCGACCAAGGCATCGACGTTTTTGGTGATGGCGTAGAAACCGGCGACGCCCAGAAGGCCGAGGCCGACGACGAACAAGCCGGTGACCGAGCCGCCGCGGAAAGCGACGTTCAAGGCGTCCGCCAGACCGTTCTTGGCCGCTTCGGTTGTCCGGACGTTGGCCTGGACCGAAACGCGCATGCCGATGAAGCCGGCCAATCCCGAGAGGACGGCGCCGACCAAGAAGCCGAGGGCCGTGCTGCCGTTGAGGAACATGAGGAGCAGCACGGCGACGACGACGGCGACCATGGCGACGGCCTTGGTCTGGCGGGTGAGGTAAGCGTTGGCGCCTTCCTGGATCGCTTTGGCGATGGCGCGCATCTTGTCGTCGCCTTGCGGTTTGGCGAGGACCCAGCGCGTCAGCAGGCCGCCGTAGCCGATGGCGGCCAGCGCGGCCAAAATGGCCATGAGTAACGGTGTTGACATAGTTTATCATTCCGGGCCATGACCCGGAACCAATCGTTAGTGAATAGAAAAAACCGCTTTACTTAGAGGATAGTAGGCGAGTCGGGCATAGACTGTCAATGCCGGACTAAGATTGACATACCGTTGCCCGGTTGCTACCGTGGGGTTATTATTTGGATTGCGGTGCGTCGTTCTTTTTAGGCTAAAGTTGGCCTAAAAATATCTCATTCGTAACGACCCCAGCCTATTCCTCGACCGCTCAAAAAGTATACCGTCAAGCTGTTCGTCTTGACGCTTAAGGGACTCCTCGTACTCAAGCGAGGCGGAGCCCTCTTTCTGCTGATCTGCCGGAAGCCGCTAGCCCTGGTTTGGCGCTTTTTGTTCAAGCCGATCATGACCGCCGGCTACCGTTTGTATCTCTCGATCAAGCGCAGTTTGGCCGACGCCCTGGGAACAGCGGAGGACGGTCTGCACCGCGTTTTTCTCAATAAATACATCGTTCATGTGGCGGTCGTGGCCCTTTCCTTTTTGGTCTCGGCCACCAACTTGTACGCCCGCGACGACTCCAGCGCTCATGAAGCCGGCCGCAGGAGCATCCTCGGCGGACTCGAAAATTTCGATGGTGAAGAAGAGGTCCTGATCGAGGAGGTCGTCGATCAATCCGGCGGCACCGAGTTTACCTACGTCGGCAACCAGGCGCTCGGCGCCAACGACGTTTTGGATGAAATCGACGAGAATACGATCGACGACGAGTATCTTTCGCCGATCGCCAACGCCGTGCGTCCGACGCCCGACGCCGCCTCGGTCGAAGCCCGGCCGACGCGAACCCAGATTACCGAGTACGTGGTCCAGCCCGGCGACGTCATCGGTTCCATAGCCGAACGATTCGGACTGCGGGTGGCGACCGTGCTCCAGACCAATGGTTTGGGCGCTCGCAGCCTCATCAGGCCGGGCGACAAGCTCACGATCCTCCCGGTCGACGGCGTCCGTCACAAGGTGAAGAAGGGCGATACCGTCGCCGCTTTGGCGAAATTGTATAAAGCCGAGGCCGGCAAGATTCTCGAGATGAATTCCTTGGTCGACAGCTCGCCGCTGGCCGTCGGCGTCGAGATCATCGTGCCGGACGGACGTCTTCCGCCACCGCCCCCGCCCAAACCGACGCCGCGCCTGGCCACCGACCTTCGCAACATCTTCGTGCCCCCGACCGCCGTCGCCGGAAAAATGCTCTGGCCGACCGCCGTTCGCCGCATCACCCAGTACTACGGCCGCCGCCACACCGGCGTCGACATCGCCGGCCCCGTCGGCACGCCGCTCTACGCCGCCGATGACGGCATCGTCGAGTTTTCCGGCTGGAACCGCGGCGGCTACGGCAACATGACCATCGTCAACCACCAGAACGGCCTCTATACCCGCTACGCCCACGCGACCAAAAATCTGACCAAGGTCGGCGCCGTGGTCAAGAAGGGCGACATCATCGCCCTCATGGGTTCGACCGGCCGTTCGACCGGACCGCACATCCATTTCGAAGTCATGGTCAGCAGCGTCAGCCGCCGGACCAACCCGCTCGAGTACATCCGTTAAAACGAAGAACACAGAAAGGACGGCGAAGAGCCATAAAAATCCCGACACGTATCGGGTTTTTTCTTGCGCTTTCCGCGGCTTGTTGCTACAAGGGCGGCGTCGATTCATGTAATACACGCCCGCTATGTTCCATATCCGTTCCGCCGCGTTGGTCGGCCTCGACGCCGTGCCGGTCGAGGTCGAGGCAGACGTCAGCCGATCGTTGCCGAACTTTATCATCGTCGGCCTGCCCGACGCCGCCATCCGCGAATCGCGCGAGCGGGTGCGCGTGGCCGTCAAACGGAGCGGTTTCGCCTTTCCGAGCACCAAGGTCACGGTCAATTTGGCGCCGGCCGATATTAAAAAAGAAGGCCCGGCCTACGACCTTCCCATCGCCGTAGCTATTTTGGTGGCCCATGGAACTCTGGTGCCGCCGGCAGGCAAGGTGGATCGGGCGCTGTTTTTAGGCGAGCTGGCATTCGATGGAACCTTGAAGCCGGTCGCCGGCATACTGCCGGTAGCGATCGCCGCCGCGTCCTTGGGATTCACCGATCTGTATGTTCCGGCGGCCAACGCCGCCGAAGCCGCGCTGGCGCCGGGCGTGACCGTTTTTCCGGTGGCTTCGCTCACCGCCTTGGTTCGGCATCTGCAGAATGAAGAGGCGATCGAACCGCAGCCCGCATCGGCGTGGACGCCGCTCTCTCCGCGCATCGAAACCGATTTCGCCCACATCAAAGGGCAGACGGCGGCCAAGCGCGCCCTCGAAATCGCCGCCGCCGGCGGACACAACGTGCTGCTGTCCGGGCCGCCAGGTTCTGGAAAAACGCTTTTAGCCCGGGCATTCCCGGGGATTTTGCCGGCCATGACATTCGAGGAGTCGCTCGAAGTCACCAAAATTTACAGCATCGCCGGCCTGACCGACCGCGACCGGCCGGTGGTCGCCGTGCGGCCGTTCCGTGCGCCGCACCACTCGGCTTCGGGAGTCGCCTTGATAGGCGGCGGCTCCTGGCCGAGGCCGGGCGAAGTCAGTCTGGCCCATCGCGGCGTGCTGTTTCTCGATGAGTTTCCGGAGTTTCAGCGGCAGGTGCTTGAAAATCTGCGCCAGCCGCTCGAAGACGGCACGGTGACCATCTCGCGGGCCCATGGTACGCTGCGATTTCCGGCCAAATTCATGCTCATGGCGGCCCAGAATCCGTGTCCGTGCGGCAACGCCGGTGATCCTGATTCTATTTGCGCGTGTCCGCCGGCCCAAGTCGTCCGCTATGGCCGACGGGTGTCCGGTCCGCTTCTTGATCGGATCGATCTCCACGTCGAAGTGCCCAAAATACCGACGAACGACATCTTCGCCGCGGCGCCGACCGAATCTTCGGCCGCCGTCCGCGAAAGAGTCGAGCAAGCCCGCGCCATCCAGCGCGGGCGTTTGGTATCCGAGGATATTTTTACCAACGCCGAGATGACGCCGATGCTTCTGAAAAAGTTCTGCCGGATCGACGGCGCCGCCGAAGCGCTGCTCCGGGCATCGGTCGATCGCCTTCGGCTCTCGGTCCGCGGCATGACCCGCGTCCTGAAGGTCTCCCGGACCATCGCCGACCTGTCAGCCGCGCCCGACATCACCGCCGCGCACTTGGCCGAGGCGCTGCAGTTCCGCGAACGCCGCGCGCTGGCGGCTACTTGAGCGGCATCGATTTGAAAATGTTGATTCTGCGCTGCGCATCCAGAGTGAAATGCCTCAACCTTAGAAAAGTTTCCCACTCTTCCTCCGCGCCTTTTTTCGGACTCATGGATTCGATGAAGTCGGTTGCGGATTCGAAAGAAAAAATGGTTTCATCATGCAGTTCGGCGATTTCACGCAGGCGTCGGTGTCCCAGCATGCACGCGTAGGCGGCTGCCTTCCGCTTTCGTTCGTCGCCGTCGCAGGCATCGAAGGCGATCTCGCTTTCGAAGAAGCTTCCTTGAAAGGCCGGCTCGAAGAAAATGATATGACCGTCGCGCCGCACGACCCTTGCCGCCTCGTCGATCGCCTTCGACATGCCGGCCTCCGGCACATGATGAAAGGAGAGAGTGAAGAAAACGATATCGAACGAACCGTCGTCAAACGGCAGCGCTTCGGCCGACCCCGGGAGGTAGGTGATATTTTCGGCGTCGTTTATGCCGCGCGCCTGCGCCAAGAGCGTTGCGTCCGGTTCGACGGCGGCGAGGTGCGCGCATTTCTGCGCTATCTGGACCGATCGAACCCCGGTCCCGCAGCCAACCTCGAGAACCTTGGTTCCTGTGAAATCGACGACCGATCCGATCGTCGAGAGTTAATCATCCTTCTGGCGTTTCATGGTCGCGATGGTAGATCAACAGCAGCGCCAGGCCGACGACTATCATGGCGTCGGCCAGGTTCACGGCCGAGTGCCGGAAGAAAATCAGATAATCGACGGTGGCGCCGTAGAGCGCGCGGTCCAGGAGGTTCGAGGCGGCGCCGAAGATGACGACGGCGTAGGCGGCGAAGGCGGGGGAGCGCCGGCGCGATTCGCGGGCGAATAGCACCAAGAGGGCTGCGAAGATGATCAACGCCAGCGGCCAGAAGACGACGTCGGGCAGCGGCAGGCTGAAGGCGATACCCTGATTGCGGAAGAGATTGAAGTCGATCGGGCCGGTCGAGGCGCGGATCGGCAGGGCCAGGGCCAGCGCCTTGAATCCGCGATCGAGCGCGAGGAGCACTGCCGCCGGACCCAGAGCCCTAGTCCACGACGTCAAACGGGCGCTTTCGGGCGCCCGCTTCGACTTTTCTTCCGTGAGAAGCTCGAGGTTTTCCATTACATCTCCTGGGTAAACGACTTTTTGCAGCTGACGCACGAGCTCGACTCCGGCCGCGCCATCAGGCGCTTTTCGTCGATCTCCTTGCCGCAGTATTTGCAGACGCCGTAGTTGCCCTTGGTGATGCGGTCGAGGGCTTTGTCGATGTCGCGAAGCGATGATTCCAGCGTGCGCTCCAACGTCAGGTTGGTGCTGAACTGGTTGACCTCTTCGGCATTCTCATCCTCCTTGTCGCCGAGGTTCGGCCAAGTCGCATCGAAATCCTCTTCGACGCGGGCGCGCGGATTCTTCGTCGAAATCTCTTTGAGTTCGTTCTCAAGCCGAGTCTTCTCGGCTTCGAGTCTGGCTTTGATATTGGATATCACGTCTTTTTTCATAGGCGTGTTTCAGGTGTCTTCGTACGGTTCAGTGTACCGGATGGCCCCAAAATGGCAAGAACCAACCCTGACCCGCAAAGGTAGCTGTTACCTTGGGTCCTAAAGTAACAGCTACCGAATAAATTTTGAGAAAAAGAAAACGGCGCGAGAAGTCATCGCTCAAGGCATGCAAAGCATTAACCTAGCGGACTCGCGCCGTAAGACCCGAAAGGCGTGAACGCTGGGGCGTAGTGTCTTCCTCCCTTCGTGAAGAGAGACAGACATTAACGCCCCAGACGAACAATCGCGGATCCGGGCAAGAAAGAACCAATCTTCTCTACCAATCCTCGGCAGAGCCCCCAGTTTTTTATAAGCGGAGGATACCAAGCGCCAGGTTTAAAATTTTGTTTTTATTTCACTCAAGGCGCAAGGACTAGTACAGAAGAGGGACCTGGCTCCAAATGCCGTTGCGGCGCTTGGGGGCATGTCCCCTGGTTCGTTTTCAAAGTTCACCTTTCGATGTCTCTAGTTTATCATGGGAAATGATCGCGGTCAATGTAGGCAAAGAGGACGTAAAAATGGCTGAAATAGGCTCAAAAAAAGATTCGCGCCATTTTTGTTTTAATGACTGTGAATAACTTTCGTGTTCAGTACCTCCTGCGAAAATGCTCTTTTATCCACAGTCATTATTTATATCCACAGAAAAAGACGCTGTTGCCGTCCGTATTTGTGAATAAAACCGTCGAAATTTGTGGATAATGTTGAAGGTTTGTGGATAACAATGTGTGGATAACCTCGGGAATAGTCGTAATGACCACGTCGTTGAGTGATTCTTTAGGACAGTTGTGTGGCTTGATCGTTTCTCGGGAGAGGTTGAAAGGACCCTCGGGACGGGAGGCCGAGACGACCGTTCCGTGATTGCCGTCATCTGCGACGGTCAATTTTAGACCGATGGCATCCAAATCAAACACCCAGCTTCGGAGTCCTTTGTTTGAGCTGGATTGTACCGTGATTGCCTCATTCGGCTGGAACTCGCGAAATGTGTCATTGTCCGGGAGGTTGAGAACCATGGAGCCGGGCAAGGCCGCCAGAAGATAGCGGTGGACTGCCGAAGCGACCATTTCAGCATCGATACGTGTAAAATTAGCCGAATATACCTGACCCCCGGCCTCCATACGAATGTTTGAGGTGCCGGACAAGAGCAGGTATAAGTCGGCCCTGCTCTCCGTGTATTCGCGAACGAGCGGGGCTCCGGTAAGCAGGCGTTCTTCCTCGATCGGGCCGAAGAGTGCGGTGATCGGATCGACAGGCGATAACGAGGCGCTTAATGAGAAGGAGGTATCGTCGACTCCGACGGGACGGCGTTCGATGCGTCCCGGCGTCAGACCATAGCCGAGGTTCGACCACTTTCTGGCCTCGGCCGCGGGCGCGACTATGGCCAGCAGGCGAGTATCGCCGCTGGCGACGCCGATCAGCACCGGACCGTTTTCCTTGAGCGATTGGAGGAAGTCCGGCAGCGAATAGGGAGGGAGGACGTTGAAATTGATGAGGCCTTGGAGCGGGAATGTCGGACGGAGTCGGGCCAGGCCACGCGATTCCTCGGTATCCTCGAGCGTCGGCGTCGTACCGGCCTCGAACGACGTGTCCGAGAGCGCGAAGACGTTTTTCTTCATCTCCCGGCTACCGGCCGCTTTCAGTACGTCCCGTTCAGCCTCGTTCGGCCCGTTGCCGGACCAGGCAACGAGTGTCGTCCATTCCAATTCCGCGATCTCGTCGACAACCGCGACCACCGCGACTTCATCCGGTATCAAACCGTCGGGAATCCGCAGCAGCGATTTTTCGGGGACAAGGCGGTTTTCGTGCAGATAGACGGCGGTGTTGCTCGGCACTAGGCCGATGATGGCGTCGCGGGGAATCATGTAGCGGGCGCCGGCGCCGAAGACGGCCGCCGCCAAAAGAACGGAAATAACAAAGGAGGGGCGAACCCCCTTTGTTATCCGCTCGATGAGTTTTTTTCGTTCGAGCTTCATGTGCCGCGTAGTATCGCGCCCGCGACGGTATTACTTGGCGCCCTGGAGGCCGTTGATCGGCGTAGCGCCGCCTTCGACTTTCTCTTTGCCCTGCTTGAGCGAGAGATTGACGCGGCCGAGGTCGTCGATCTTGAGGACGGTGACCGGGATGATGTCGCCGACTTTGACCATATCGGCGACCTTGTTGACGCGGAAGGGCGCCATTTCGGAGATGTGGACCAAGCCTTCCTGGCCGGGCAGCACTTCGACGAAGGCGCCGAAGTCCATGAGGCGGGTGACCTTGCCCATGTAGAGGGCGCCGACCTCGACTTCCTGGGTGAGGCTGCGGACCCAGTCGACGGCGCGGACCAGCTGGGCCTTGTTGGCCGAGCAGATCGTGACCATGCCGTCGTTCTCGATGTCGATGCTGACGCCGGTGGCGTCGATGATCTCGTTGATGACCTTGCCGCCGGGACCGATGACGTCGCGGATCCGGTCGGGATGAATCTTGAAGCTGACGATGCGCGGCGCGTGGGGCGAGAGGTCGGCGCGCGGCGCGGCGATCGCTTTTTCCATGACATCGAGAATTTTCAGGCGGGCCTCCTTGGCCTGGTGCAGGGTCTTCTCGACGATATCGGGGGTCAGGCCCTTGGTCTTGGTGTCGAGCTGGATGGCGGTGATGCCGACGCGGGTGCCGCCGATCTTGAAGTCCATGCCGCCATCACCGTCTTCGAGATCCTGGAGGTCGGTGAGGATTTTATAACCGCCCCTGCCGTCGGAAGCCAGGCCCATGGCGATGCCGGCGACCGGCCGTTTGATCGGTACGCCCGCATCCATGAGCGAGAGGCTCGAGCCGCAGATCGACGCCTGCGAGCTCGAACCGTTCGAGCCGAGAACTTCGGAAACGACGCGGATGGTGTAGGGGAAGGCTTCCTTTTCGGGGAGCACGGGGAGCAGCGCTTTTTCAGCCAGTCCGCCGTGGCCGATTTCGCGGCGGCCGGAACCGCCGATGCGGCCGGTTTCGCCGACCGAGTAGGGCGGGAAATTGTAATGGTGCATGTAGCGCTTCTTGCCGACCTCTTCCATGCCGTCGAGGGTCTGGACGTCGCCGGGACCGCCGAGGGTGGTGACCGAAAGCACCTGGGTTTCGCCGCGCTGGAACAGTCCGGACCCATGAGTGCGGGGCAGCAGGGCGACGTCGGATTGTAGCGGGCGGATGTCGGTGAGCGAGCGGCCGTCGACGCGCAGATCGCGCTCGAGGATCGCTTTCGAGACGGCCTCTTCAACAACGGTGTCGAAGGCCTCGAGGGCGATTTTTCGTTTATCCTTGCCAACTTCTTCGGCTTTGAGCGAGGCTTCCAGTTCACCCTTCAGCTTGCCGACCGCGGCCTGGCGCTCGCCCTTGCTGACCTTGGGACCGGAAAACAGCACTTCGTCGAAGCGGCCTCGGAGGAAGTCGAACGCCTTGGCGGCCAGTTCTTTTTTTTCAGCCTTCTCTTCGTCGGTCTGTTCGGCCTCGCCGGTCAGCACTTTGGGGTCGATCTTTTTGCGGCCGACCGATTTCTGGACGTCGCCGATCAGTTCGCGGACTTTGCGGAGATGTTTCTGGCCGAAGAGGATGCCGGCGTTGACGTCGGCTTCGGGAACTTCTTTGGCGCCGGCTTCGATCATCAGGACGGCGTCTTCGGTGCCGGCGACGATCAGATCGAGGTCGCTCTTGCCGCGCGCCTCGAATGACGGGTTCAGAACCCATTCGCCGTTGATGCGGCCGATGCGGACGCCGGCGAGCGGACCGTCCCAGGGGATGTCGGAAATGGCGAGCGCGCAGGACGCGCCGATGAGCGAGGGGATGTCGGAATCGTTTTCCTGGTCGACGGAGAGCACCTCGATGACCACTTGGACCTCATGATGAACGCCATTGGGAAACATCGGTCGGATGGTCCGATCGATCATGCGTCCGGTCATGACCGCTTCGTCGGTCGGCCGACCCTCGCGCTTGATGAAACGCGAGCTCTTGATTTTGCCGGCGGCGTACAGCTTTTCTTCGTACTCGACGGAGAGCGGGAAGAAATCTACTTCGCGCGGCTCGTGGCCCATGGTCGCGCAGGCCAGGACGACGGTGTCGCCGTATTGGACGGTGCAGGCGCCGTTGGCCTGGGAAGCATAGCGGCCGGTTTCGATGATGAGTTCGCGGCCGCCCCAATCGGTCGTAAAACGCTGGATTGCCATAGCAGGGGACCGGCGCAGTGGCTCATCCGAAGGCTTAAGACCTTGTGCATTGGCACCACGGTCTCCATGTCTTCGGGCGAATTTCGGCGCTCGGCCCTTTAAGTTTGTAATACGTCGGACGCAGCCGGATCTTGCGATTCGGCTGCCTTCGAGATACTACTCTCCGGCGGATGTAGCGTGTTCTCCCTCGTTCTTTGAATCGCGCGGGGCGCGGCGATTGCCGCGCTGCTTGATCAGGTATCGGTCCTTATCTTGCGAGAGATCGACGAAGTCGTCAACGGCCGCGACCAGCTTGGACGAGGCGGTTTCGCGGAAGGCGATGCACTCGACCTGGCGGCCGTGATGCTTGAGGTATTCGACCAGCTCGACGAAGTCGCCGTCGCCGGAAACGAGTACGACGACGTCGAGAATTTCGCCGATGCGGATGGCGTCGACCGCGATGCCGACGTCCCAATCGGCCTTTTTGGCGCCGCCGGTGAACACTTGTAGCTCGCGCTCCTTGGTTTCAAGGCCGCGTTGGAAAAGGGCGTCGAAAAACGGTTTTTCCTCGCCCGTGGCTTTGACTACGTAGGCGATCGCCCGGATGAGCTGGCGACCGGCAACGGCGGTTTCGAGGATTTCCCCGAACTGGACCTTGCAGTTGTAAAGATTCTTCGCCGAGTAGTACATGTTCTGCACGTCGATAAAAACGCCGACGCGCTGGTTTTTGTGTTTGATCATAATAAATTGTGATGGAGCTTCGCGGCAGTCAATACGCTGGGACGAAGCCCAGCGTATTGACTGTTCTTAGAGTTTGAGTTTTTTGGCCAGCTCTTCGTATTCCTTGGGGTTCTCGCTCTGGAGATATTTGAGCTGCTTGCGCCGCTCGCTGACCTTGCGGAGGAGCCCTTTCCTCGAGGAATGATCCTTTTTGTGTTCCTTGAGGTGATCCGAAAGCTTGGTGATCTCGGCGGTCAGAATGGCCACCTGGACCTGCGGCGAACCGGTATCGGTATCGTGAGTTTTGACCTTTTCAATGACTTTCTCCTTTTGCTTCTTATCGAGCATATGGGTTTAACCCGCGAGTCCATCGGATGAAGCTTTTTTACGCAGCACCTTCCGTTGGGCTCGGTTAGCGGACCCTCCAGCCGGAGCCGAAGAGGCGTAATGAGTATGAGAGGACGTTAGCACGGGGATTTGGGCTTGGCAAGGGACGTCGGTCGCGACCGACGTCCCAAGGGCTCGGGATTAAAAAACGACCACAGATTATGTGGTCGGGGTCATGAGATTTTCACGGCGGCAAGCTGCCGTTGCAGCGGCGTGCGGGCCGTCGGCGCGGGCCGTTCGCCGAGGATGGCGGCGAGCTGCTTGCGACGGAGCGTCTTTTTACGCATCAGCTCGGCGGCCAGGGCATCGAGCAGCGGCCGATGACGTTCCAGGAGCGCGCGGGCGGCCTTTTTCTCGCCGTCGAGAATCTTGCGGACGTTCTTCCTGATTTTGCGGCGGATCTCGGGTTCGAGGCCGGGGATGTCGTCAATGTTGAACGTTTGTGGTCCCAAAGCCTCGCTCATGCCGTAGACGGCGACCATATTGGTTGCCGTCGTGGTCGCGTCGCCAAAGTCGTCTCTGGAACCGGAGGTAAAATCGCCGATGCAGAGCTCTTCGGCTGCCGATCCAGCGAGCGAGACCCGTATGTCGGCCAGCAAAGCGCCACGGTCTTCCAGCGGCTGTTCCTCGAATTTAACTTCGCCGAGATGCTCAATGCAGCGCACGATGGTGGCATTTTTGGGTAGGGGCGCCCCGGGCGAGAACCAGGCGACCAGCGCGTGACCGGCTTCATGGTAGGCAGTGGCGCGCATTTCTGCCGGATCGCGCGGGCCGAATCGGAATTTCAGCGCGTGAATCGTCGTGATGGCCGGTTTTGCTATGTCGTCAACGAATACCGTTAGTGCGTATTGAAGCGCGGCCAGCAGCAAGAGAAGTGACCCAGCGGGCAATATCTTCTGGGCCAGCTGCGGCTCGGTTGGTCTGATGAGGTAGCCGCAGCCCAAGCAGATGGCTGAGGCGAAGGCCATTAGAACCGGACCAAGGACTCGGTTTTCGTTCATGACGACTCCTCCTTAAGTTGTAAGAGAACGACCGGAAAATGTAGCAGAAATCACCGCCGCTGTCAATCATCATGATGGCGGCGCTCTTACTTGTGTCGTATAATAGAGCAATGGCCGCCAAGAGCAACCAATTGATCGGCGATTTTTTGACCCATCTCGAGGTCGAACGCAACCGTTCCTCGCGGACGGTGCGGAATTACGATTTTTATCTGCGGCGGTTCTTCGAGTGGGCCGGGGGAGTCGCGCCGGAAAAAATCAGCCTCGACCAGATCCGCAAATATCGCGTTTGGCTGAACAGATATAAGGATGAAGACGGTCGCGAGCTAAAAAAGAGCACCCAGAACTATCATCTGATCGCCCTGCGGTCGTTCCTTAAGTACCTGTCGAAGCGCGACGTGAAGACGTTGGCGCCGGAGAAGATCGAGCTGGCGCGAATGCCCGAACGGGCGGTGACGTTTTTGGAGGCCGAGGAGCTGGAACGGTTGCTGGCGGTTCCTTTGAAGGGCGTCGGCGACAATCCTCAGAAGATGCCGATTATAATGTTGCGGGACAAGGCTATTCTGGAAACGCTGTTTTCGACCGGGCTGCGCGTTTCGGAGCTGGCCTCGCTGACGCGCGATCACATCAACCCGGGCCGCGAGGAGATGACGGTGCGCGGCAAGGGCGATAAGCCGCGGGTGGTGTTTTTGTCGAACCAGTCGCGCTATTGGATCAAGGCGTATCTCGATCGCCGCCACGATGTCGACGGCCATCTGTTCGTCAGCCACGATCGGGCGCAGAAAGGCCGCGATCTCGATTCCGGCCTGACGCCGCGGAGCATCCAGCGCCTGGTGCAGCGCTGCGCGGTCGAAGCCGGAATCACCAAAGAGATCACGCCGCACACCATGCGCCACACCTTCGCCACCGACCTGCTGCGGAACGGCGCCGATATCCGCAGCGTCCAGACGATGCTCGGACATTCGTCGATCACCACGACGCAGATCTACACCCACATCACCGACGAACGTTTGCGGGAGGTTTTCGACGAGTTCCACGAGCGCAGACGGAAGAAGACGTAGCGCGTTGACGACCCGAGCCCCGATTCATTACAGTCCCGATACCGCGTCCCCGTAGCTCAACGGATAGAGCGCACGGTTTCTACCCGTGTGATGTTGGTTCGATTCCAGCCGGGGACACCAGCGCCTCTTGTAAAGCGAGGTGAAATGGGATAGCATCGGCAAACATGGTGACCATGGTGCAACGGTTAGCACAGCGGGTTGTGGTCCCGTTAATGAGGGTTCGATTCCCTCTGGTCACCCCACAAAACGAGAACTCGCGAGGGTTCTCGTTTTGTTTCATATCGTAGCGGGAGGTGCTATCGTTGAAAACGGGATATAAATGTAAAATGTAATCGGTTCCATATTATGGACTACGTCTTTCTTCTCGGCCGCGTTTTGTACGGAGGTTTTTTTCTTTTGAGCGGCCTGAAGCATTTCCGCAATGCGCCGGCCATGACCGCATACGCAGCGTCGAAGCGCGTACCCTACCCCAATGTCGCGGTGTTGGTATCCGGACTCCTGATCGTGCTCGGCGGACTCTGGGTCATCCTCGGAGCGTATAAGAAGGTCGGCTTGTTGGAGATCGTCGCCTTCCTGGGCCCGGTCGCTTTCATGATGCACGACTATTGGAACGAGAAAGATCCGCAGATGCAGGCGATGCAGAAGATCCAATTCTCGAAGAACATGGCGTTGCTCGGTGCCGCCCTCATGATGCTGATGCTACCGGACGTCTGGCCGCTGGCGTTGAACGTCGGCTGGTAGGCGAAACGCGAACACTGAAGGGGCGGCTTCATCGCCGCCCTTTTGATTTGGAGACGAACGAGCTAGGATACGTCCAGGTCGGGAGGAAACGACGATGGCGGCGATAAAAAGAGTAACCCCGAACGTTCATCTCAATGACGGCGAAGTAAACAGGCTCCTGGCGCAACTGTCGCCCGACAATCCGGGCTTGCGCATCGAGATCGACGAGCTTAACGGGCTCCTGTGCGACCCGCTCTGCGCGATGCTGGCCGCGGTCGACACCTGCGTCTGCGGACGTGAGCGCTGGCGCGGCATGGCGATGATATTTTTTCAGCGAAAGCCTTCCGGCTGGCTGGCGGAGATCCACGACGTGGTGGTCGATGAGTCCTTCCGTCGCCGGGGCGTCGGCGAGGGGCTGGTGCGCGAGCTCATGGAGGTCGCGCTCGAGTTCAGTCAGACGCGAAACGCCAAAGTCACCTTGACTCTCACCAGCAAGCCGAGCCGGGGAGCCGCCAATCCGTTGTATCTCAAGCTCGGGTTTGTCCTCGTGGCCAAGGCAGAGGGCGAATCAGGCACCAACCTCTATAAGAT
>JACQSM010000057.1 GCA_016205965.1 Candidatus Uhrbacteria bacterium | reverse complement strand
CGGGAACCTCCGCACCACCGGCAAAGCGACGGCCGTCCTCACCGGTTCGATCGATCCGGCCGCCTCGACCGCCGTCACCGGCGTCGGGACGCTCTTCCTGACTCAACTCGTGGTCGGAGATCGGATAGTGGTGACTGGTGAAACGCGCACCGTCGTTGCGATCGCGACGAACACCAGCCTTACCGTCGACGCCGCCTTCTCCGATAACGCCAATGACACTGCGCCGGACGTGCTCTACGCTCTTTCAACCTCACTGGACAGCTCGAGCGCGCTCAAACTCGTCATAAACGATATCGGCAACGTCGGCATCGGCACATCAAGCCCCGGTGCAAAGCTCGAAATTCAAGGTACCGGCAAACAACTCCTGCTGACTGGAGGAACATTGCTAGGAGATGGAACAGAGCAATGGTTGCAAGTGACCGGGACGCTGCCGGCCGTCACGACGGCGGGCGTGAACGGCATCCATTTTAACGTCACCGGCGCCGGTACGAGCAGCAACGATCAAAATGGACTGGCGGTTACTTTGAATGCCGGGTACACAGGCTCCTCCCGCACAAGGGCCGCACGTTTTGATAATTCTTCCGCGGGCACGGGAACGGATCCGTTCACCACCGGCAACGCGAATCTCGGTTTCTTGGCGACCGCATTGGGCACCACGACTGGCACAAACGTAGGCACGTACGGCCAGGCAGGAAATGGGAACGTAAACTATGGCGTAGTCGGTAATTCGACGGTGACCAAGGCGAGTGCGACAAATGTCGGTGTGATCGGTTTTGGTCGCAATCCCGGCGCAACACCGATTGAGGTAGGCGGCTACTTCGGCTTGCAAAGCGCAACCCCGGTCTTCGTGAGCTCTGCGCTTATTGCCGACAATGGCGTAGTTGCCGCGCCGATCTTCGTCGCCCGCGACAACGGCACGGCGATCTTCACGATCGCGGACGGTGGCAACGTCGGCATCGGGACGACAGCGCCAAATAAGCAGTTAGAAGTTCGCGATACTACAGTCACGTCAGTCATTCGAGTCAATTATAATGATTCTGTTCTCACCGAACTTGGTGCGAGTACTTCAAGTTATGGACTGGTCGGGACGAATAGCAACCATCCGTTTATTATTACTACAAACAATACTGAGCGGTTGCATGTCGACACCTCCGGCAACGTCGGTATTGGTCTTGGTGGGTCCGGTCCATCCAACCGCTTCCACATCCAATCTACGACGACTCCGCAGTTCCGCAACGCGTACGACGGCTCGAACTTCACGACCATGGCGGTGGCGTCTAACGGAGCAACCACCTTTGACGCAAACGGCGCCGGCGCGGCCTTCACTTTCTCGGACCCCGTGAATATCACCGGCAACTTCAATCCGAGCGCCGACGATACCTACGATCTCGGCACCGCCTCGCTCCGGTGGCGCGATTTGTACCTCGGGCCGACAACCCTCCACATCAAAACGACAGCTGGAGAAACGACTACCGCGCGTGACTGGAAACTTTCAGTACAGGAAGCTGACGGCGCCACCGAAGGCAATTTCCGCCTGCTTGAAGGCGCCACGGAAATAATGAATGTCACCCCATCCGGTAACGTCGGCATCGGGACGACGAGTCCGAGTTCGCTGCTTCATCTAAGTAAGACTCAAGATACCGCGACGCAGATTATCATTGATAATGCTTCCACCGGAACCAGTGCCTACTCCGGCGTTTATCTTCGTAACAGCACTGGGTCTGGCGGAGCTTTGACACTCTACGGGTCAGCGTTTTCAAGTGCTTATCCGGAAGCACTTCCGAATTCGTTATCCTTATATTCGGACTCGTCGATGCCGAACGGCATCGCTATCTGGGCTGCCACCGGTAACACCCGCTTTATTACCGGCGATCCCGGATCGGAAAGGATGCGTCTTACATCAGGTGGTCTTCTTGGCATCGGGACGACCTCACCGACCGGCAATCTCGCGATCACCCAGACCGTGACCGCCACAGGCGCGCTCAAAGGTGTCGTCTATACCGGTGCCGTGAATACCAACCAGACGCTTTCAACAGAAATTCCCTCACTGACAGTGACAACGGCTGGCCGACAGTGGGCAACTGGAGCCTTAGCGATGCAGAGAGAGGTACTCATCACACAACCAACCTATTCCTTCGTCGGAGCCAGCACCATTACGGATGCCGCTACGGTGGGGATCGCAGGAGCTCCGGTCCAGAGCACGAATGCGACCATCACCAATACGCACGGTCTTCTGATCCAGGCCGGAGCCGTCTCTACCGCTACCAATTCGTACGGTTTGACGGTGAATGCGCAGACCGGAGCGACGAACAACTATGCTGCTGCATTCTTGGGCGGCAACGTCGGCATCGGGACGGCGACGCCCGCTCTTCTCGGCGCTAATCGCAGCCTGACCATCTCCACGACCACTTCCGGCCAATACGCTAATCTCGAGATCCAGGGCAATCAGTCCGCGAATCAGGATTTCGCCGAACTCGACTTTTATAACAACACCTATCGCAGCGCCTACATCGCCATCGGAAGAAAAGACGTCGATAATTCGTCAGAAATGAAGTTCGCGACCTCGAATGCCGGAACGCTTGCGCAGCAGATGGTCATCAACAAGCTCGGCAACGTCGGCATCGGCGACGCGATTCCTGCCGCCCAGCTGGAGATTGATAACGGTGCAACGGCGGAGTCCATCTTCGTCGCTCAAGACAACGCGACGACCGTCTTCACGATCGGTGACGGCGGTTCGGTGACGGCCCGAAACGCCACCGACTGCGCGACCTGCTTCCAGATTATGGACGCCGACGGCGGCACACCGATCCTGAACGTGGATACGACCGACGAACGCGTGGGTATCGGTACGTCGAGTCCGGCCGAAAAACTGGAGGTCGTGAATGGCAACATCTCGCTGCCGACTGCGGGTTCGAAGATCTACCTCACCTCCACGAACATCGCCGGCCCCACCGGATCCATGAGGTTCCAGAGCAATTCAGCTGGACTCACGGCCGTTGCCATCATTCCGAATGTTACGCAGACGGCGCGAAACACCATTTTCGACATATTCAATACCGACTACTCCGCCGACAGCACCAACTACGAAGCATTCTCCTATCAATCGCACGGCAGTGCCGGGTATGCCGGCGTAGCGAACGCCTATGTTTTGGCAACGAAGGCCGGCGGCACGGGCGCTCATCGCCCGATCATGATTGGGCATTATGTAGGTGCCGAGACCTCGTTGACCGTTAATGCGACGTTCGACACGAACGGCAACGTCGGCATAGGCGATACCTCACCCGGCGCCCGCCTGGAGGTCGGCGACAACACCGATAGCCTCCAAGTCTCAAGTGTCGGCGATATCACCTTCGTCGATGCCAACGATGCCGCGAGCATCACCGGCCCGGCCGGCGGACAGCTGACCATCGCGAGCGGGTCGAATCAAAACATCGCTATGAATCCGGCTGGCACCGGCGACCTCGTCTTCACCGGCGACAACGATACCGATGCGCAATTCACGACATCTGCCGCGTCCGCAAACGGCATCACGCTCACGGCCTCCGCCCTCACCACCGGTAAAGCTCTCTCGATCGTCTCGTCGGGAACGAGCCAGACGAGCGCGGCCATTCTCGACGTCTCCCAGACCGGTACCAACGCCAGCTTCACCGGCAGTCTCATCAACGCCGCCTCGACTTCGACCGGAGCGGCGGAATTCATCAAGCTCACCGCCGATTCCTCGACCGCCGGTGTCGGCTTGACTGCCCAGATGCTCGGCCTCACGACCGGTTCGGGCGCCCACATACTCACCTCTGGCCTCACGACCGGTCGAGCCCTGCGCCTCACGACCGGTTCCGCGCTCACGACCGGCGGCGCCTTGGCTCTTTCCGGATCCGCATATACGCACACCGTCAGCGAAACCGGCAGCGTCATCGATATCACGGTGAGCGACACCTCGACCAACACGAGCGGCAACAACGGGGTCACGAACGGCATCCGCATCGCCCCGACCATCAACGCCACCACCGGCGACGGACTCAAGACCATCACCGGCATCCAGGTTTCCGAAACGTACACCGGTTGCGGCACGACCGGCGGTTCCTGCAACGTCGCCTCGTATCGCACCGACATGCCCTCGGTGACGCAGACGACGACGAACGCGCTGACCATGTCCGGCTACTATCTGCCGAGCGCGGGCACGATGACCCAGAATACCGCCGCTGGCTCCATCAGCTGGCGCGGCGCGAACCTGGCCTTGCCCAACCTCGTCCAGACGACCGGCACGGTCGACGCGGCCGGCATCTACGTCGACGAATCGAACACCATCACGACCGGCGGCACCAGCTCCGGCCTGTACGTGAACGCCGGCGGCGCGGCGGCAGGCACGAAGTACGGCATCAACATCACGGGCATCAGCGCCGGTGCCGGCACGGAAAACGGCATCTCCATCGGTCAGGGTTGGGACACGGACATCCTGCTGCCGAGCTCGAACAATGCGGCGGTGCGGAAGATCACCGTCGGCAACTCGACCTCGAACTTCGGCGACTATCTCGACATCGCCGCCGGGGCAACTTCGGCGGACAACAAATCAGCCGGATTACTGCGTCTTTTTGGCGGAGCCGGCACCAGCGCGACCGGCGGCGCCGGCGGCGGCT
>JACQSM010000056.1 GCA_016205965.1 Candidatus Uhrbacteria bacterium | reverse complement strand
GGAGACGAAGAACATGCCGTCGTCATTGCCGGTACTGGAGAAAGTATAGCCAGAGCCGGCACCGCTGGCGCTGGCGAAAAAGTCAGTGCCTTGAACCGTACTCGTGGTCGTGACCGTGCCGGCGCTGGTCACTTGGAAGGCGTTGGCCGTTCCGACGTTGAACATGCTGGTCGTACTAGTGCTGCCGATCGATACGTTTGCGCTCGACAGCCGCATCCTTTCGGTGCCAGCCGTGGCCCAGCCGATGATGTTATCGGAGACGAAGAACATGCCGTCGTCATTGCCGCTAGTGCCGGAGAATGTGTAGCCTGAGCCGGCACCGCTGCCGCCAGCGAAGAATTCGCTGCCGGTGATCGTACTCGTGGTCGTGACCGTGCCGGCGCTGGTCACTTGGAAGAGGTCGCCGTTGCCGACTGTGAGCATGGCGGCGGGCGTAGTATCGCCGATACCGAGGTTGGCCGTAGACAAACGCATTTTTTCGGTGCCGCCCGTTACCCAAGCCATGACATCATTCGCCGGCCAGAACATGCCGTCATCGCTATTACTGGTTCCGGACGAGTTGAATGGGAGCGCGTTCACCAACCCGGCAGCCAAGGTAATCTTCGGGGCAGTAATCTGGCCGCTGGAGTTCACCTGGAACAAGTCGCCGGGGCCGACCGTGAGCATGGCCGCCGGGGTGGCATCGCCGATGCCGAAGTTTCCGGTACTCAAGAGGCGCGCGCGCTCGGCGGTCGAGGTCGAAAAAATCACATCGCCGCCGGCGGAGTTATCCGTGTTCGACGAAATATTCACGTCGCCCGTGCTTGATACGCCGCTCGCGGTGGCGGCGGCGGTGGTTTGTACCGTACCATCTGGAAACTCGTAGCCTCCGGTCGAGGATTTGATCTTGCCGGCGACTTGGAATTTGATGCCGCCGTCTGGATCCTCGCCAATGCCGACGGTATCGCTGTCGGTGGTGAGACGAACAATAGCGCCGTTGTCGGTCCAGCCGCCGGCCGTGGCACCGAAAAGATCGGCATAAGCACTGCCATTTTCGCTGACCTTAAACTTGTTGGCCGTGGCATCGAAGTAGATGCGACCGGTGTCAGCCGCCGAAAGCGATGGCGCGGACATTTCACGGACGGTGATGGCGCCGCTCACGTCGAATGCGCTGGTCGGCGCGGTCATGCCGATGCCGACGAAACCACTCTGATCGATGCGCATCCGTTCAGCCTGGGACGTGGCATCATTCGCTACGGTAAAAAAAGCGATCGCCGAACCTCGTGCCGTGCCGGACCAAGTTTGCGTTGCCGGAAAATCGATTTCCGAACCGGCGACAAAAGCGCTGCCATCATAGCCGGCGGCCTGCAATGCCAAAATGTTCACGCCGGTGCCGATTGCGGATGGCGTTGCCAATGAGCCATTAGAGCGCTGACCCTGCACCGTGGCGACCGCCCCGGAGGTGGAATCGCCCCGCATGATCATGAATGGCGCCGTCGATTGCAAGTGCACCATGGCTTCAGGCGTGGCCGTGCCGATGCCCAAACGGATATTGGAATCATCCCAAAAGAAATTGGAGTTTCCTGATTGTGAAGCAGTACCTGTCCAGAAAACGACTCGGCCATTGGAGCCGGTGCCGGTATGCGCAGTGACCCAGCTAAGATTTCCGGCGCCGTCATTTTGGAGGAAGGTGCTGGCGGCACCCTGCGACCCCGGCCAGACATAGGCGACGTTTTTGATCTTGGCGAGGTCGCCGGCGGAAGTGATTTGGAATTGGCTCGCCGTACCGACTTCGAGCAGATTAGTGCCGCCGGCATTGCCGATGCCCACCGTACCGTCGGCATTGATTCGAACGCGCTCGGTGCCGGCCGTGCTGACGCCCATGATATCAACGCCAACCCGATAGAAACCGGTACCGGTGCTGTTCGTAAAAGCAAGCGAGGGGTCCGTCACGGTGCCGTTACCGACAAATGCGCGCACCCCATTGAGGGTGCTTGCGGTCGTGACCGTGCCGCCGGAGCTGACCGTGAACAAGTCGCCGTTGCCGACAGTGAGAGGATTGGTCGGCGTGGTGTCGCCGATGCCGACATTGCCGGAGCTGTCGATCGTCAAGCGCTGTCCGCCGCCCGTGGCGAGCGCCAAAGCGTTGGCGGCGGCTCGATACATGCCGGTATCCGGGTCGGCCGAAAAAGCATACGAGGGGGTGCCGTTGGAGCCGTCGGAATTGCTGATTACCCCGGACGTTGTTACATTGCCGGTCGCATCTACGACAAACTGATTCGATGATCCGACTCCGAGCGTGGCGGCCGGCGAAGTATTGCCGATCGCAACATTGCCGACGGCATCGATGTTGATGCCGGGATTCGTGGTCGTCGTCAATTGCAGCGTACCGATGGAACCGGAGCCGACTCCGGCCGTAGCGAGTTTGAGATTCGTCGCTGAAAAGGAGAGAGTTCCCTCGGTGTAATCCGCGCCAGCACCGCCCGTACCCGTGGTTGACGAAACCTTCAGCGAGGCAGGCCCGAGATAAAGATCGTTCCAGCGGAATGAAGCGGAGCCGAGATCAATCGTATTGTCGGTGCCGGGAAGCAGCGCAGTGTTGATCGCAACGGAACTCAAGTTCGAAAGGCTGACGTTGGCGGCGACTGCCTGCGTTGACCAGGAAAGAGTTCCTGAACCGTTATTTTGAAGCACCGTACTCGCCGCGCCCTGCGAGGAAGGCCAAGAATACGCTACGTTGTTCAGCCTAATCAAATTACCGGATGAGTCGACCTGGAACTGGTCAGCGACACCCACTGTCAATTTGGCCGGAGGAGCCGTCGTGCCGATGCCGACATTCCCGGCGCCGGTGATAAACAAGCGGGTCGTCGCATCGGTCGCCAGGGCCAGCGGATACGAGCCGGCAGTGAGCAGGGTGAGCGAATTCGCGCCGCCATATTCCGTCGTATTGGCGGCCGCATTGCGCTGTATGCCGGAGGTAACATCGGTATCGTTGCCGATCGCCAGAAATGTTTTGGCGTTAACGCCGGTATTGGTATTCCTGATCGTCGCGCCCTTGGCGCCGGTGTTCGAGGTCGTGACGTTGAAGATGTCGCTGCCGGCGGCGCCGACGCTGACGCTGGTGCCGTCGTCGGTGATCGAGGAATCGCCGATGGCAGTTGCTCCCGTAAATTTAGCGATTTTATTGGTGCTGCCTGAGCCGGTGAATCCACCGCCGCCGGTGGTGAAAATTGTCCAACCGGTGTTGGTGTTGTCGCCGCTCGCTTTGATGTAGGCCGCGCCGCCCGAGCGGTCGAAATATTGCGAGCCAAGCTGGGCCGTGACGGCGCTTTCCGGAGTGCCTGTACCTATATAGAGGCCGATCGAGTCGCCAGCCGTGCTGTCTGTGAGCCGCAAATGCTCGAGATCTTCGGCTTTTTCTAGGTCGAGCAGGGCATCCGGCGTCGTCGTCCCGATACCCATATACCCGCTCGTATCAATGACCATTTGTGGCGTACTACCGTTGGTAGTGAAATTAAGTTTGTCTGCATTTGTGTAAAATATCGATGCCAGAGCGCCAGTGTAGTCGTTATCAGCGTCATTATTATTAGCGCGCCAGATCAAACCACCGATCCCGTCTGCGGAGTTCTGGGTCAGATGGAGATTACCGCCGCTGGCAATGCTGCCAGAAACCGAAAGTTTTTTATTCGGACCGGTGGTTCCGACGCCAACCTTGCCGGTACCCTCGATACCGCTCTGCAAAATGACGTTGCCACTGCCATTCGGCTCTACCCAGAGGTAATTTCCGGCGTTGTTCCAACCGACGACGCCATATTGGGCCGCAAGGTTCCCTTCTCCTATAACGTATCGCGTATTGGCGTTGCTACTCAAAGTATACGTATCACCACCAGAGACTTGTAGTTTAGCTGGACCGTCAATGCTCGTCGTGCCGATGCCGACGGCGCCGGTAGACGTAATGCGCATCCGTTCGGTCTTTGAACCGCCGTTCGGCCGTGTGGCGATGGCGAAATATCCGGCGTTGTTGGCGTCGGTGCCGTTTTCTTTTCGTCCGGCGATGCTCGCGAATGCCGTTCCTGTCGTTCCTGTATATGAGCCGCCGAAACTGATCGACCCGCCGAGATCGGCAGCGGCAGTATTCGTCGTCCAGATCGTCAGGTTCGAGTCTCCGCTGCCAACGGGTACGTTGACGTCCCGCAAAGACAATTTTCCGTCCGGACTCGTCGTCCCGATGCCGACGAAATCGGACGCAGTCGACAGGCGCACGGTCGCACCATCATCGGTCCAGCCTCCGGCGGACGAAGGTCCTACTGACGACCAGCTCAAATTTCCAGCACCGTCGTTCACAAGAGAAGTGCTGGCAGCGCCCTGCGAACCGGGCCAGGAATAGGCGACGTTGTTGACCTTCACCAGGTTGCCGCTCGAGTTCACTTGGAAGGTATCGGCCCCGACCGTAAACGTCTGACCGGGACTCGACGTGCCGACGCCGACATTGCCAGAATTGAGGATCACCATGCGATCGGAACTGGTCGTCCCGTCGTAAGAGTAAAAAGCCAAATCGTTATCGCTCGGTCGCGTACCGATATCCCAGGAAACATTCGTCGGACTGTTCGCACCATTGGCCCAGATCGACAGTGAACTGTCTTGCGCTGCAGCGGTTTTTTGAATTATCAGTTTATTGCTCGCAGCCGATAGAATATGAACCGCGCCGCTCGGGCTGACCGTTCCAATGCCCAATCTCGAATTCGTATCATCCCAATAAAGATTCGCGTTGCTGGAAAGCGCGGATGAGCCGCTCCAGAAAGCCACGCGAGTAGCCGTGCCCGCGCCGGTCACGCCGCCGGCGGCGGAGATATCTGCCGACTGAAGGGAGCTCGAAACGAAGTTGGTGCCGTTGCCGCGGAGATAATTACCAGATGTCGCTCCGGCAGCGACGCGATAGCCGGTCGCGGCGTTGATGACGCCGTTCACGTCGAGCGCGGTCGCGGGCGTGATGGTGTTGATGCCGAGACGGGAGTTCGTATCATCCCAAAAAAGATTGGCGTTGCTCGAAAGCGTCGAAGCGCCGCTCCAGAAGGTGAGTCTTCCCGCAGCGCCGACGCCGGAGAGACCGGACGAAAGCTGGGCCCAACCAGTGTTGGCGTTGTCGCCGCCGGTAGTCGTCTTGATGTAAGTGCTGCCGCCGGTGCGGTCGAAGTATTGCGAACCGATCTGGGCCGTCACGACAGTTTCCGGCGAACCGGAGCCGACGTAGAGACCGATGGAGTCGGAGCCGGTCGAGTCGGTGAGCCGGACGTGTTCGGAGGCGGCGCTGGCTTTGACATCGAAGAAAGCGCCCGGAGCGGTGGTGTTCACGCCGACGAAGCCGGAGGACTTCTTGAGATAGAGATCGTCGGTGTAGAACGAAGTGTCGCCGTTGGTGGAAGCGTCGGTGCTGAACTTGAGAATGTTGTTAGTGGTGTCGTAGACGATGGTGGCTTCGTCGGTGGCGCTGGTGCCGATGTGGAGCGAATCCGGACCGAGGAAGAGATCGCGGAAGCGGCTGGCGGTCGAACCGAGATCGTAGGTGGTGTTGGCCGCCGGGATGGCATGAGCCGTGGTCCGGAAGAGATCGAGGGAGTCGTAGTCATCGATGCGATCTGCGTTCTGGGCCCAGCCGGTCGAAACGATCCTCTTGCGGGGCGTCATTTCGGTGACATCAGGATCCACCGTGAGGCCGAGGTACAGCGCGGTAGTGTTGAAGAGGATGCCGTCGGAGTCAATGGCGTTCGGAGCGCCGCCGCCGACGCAGTTGGTGGTGCCGGATGCGGCGGTGTCACCGATCAGAACCGTACCGATTCCGTTCGTGAAGACCACCTTGCGAGCTACCGGAGAACCGGTCGTGCCACAGTCGGAGTGGACCGGGGAGCCGCCTGACGAAACGGTGTAGAAATTGATCTTGATGTTCTTGGTACCGTCGGCGACTGGATTGCCGCCAGTGTCAGTCAGACGGAGCTGATAGGCGATGACGCGATTGGAGTCTGGGCCAGATGCGTGGGTGGGATAAACCTGGCCGCTGATAGCGATGAAAAGTGTCAGGATGCCGGAAGCGTAGAACAAAAATGCGCCAAGAAGACGGGCTACGAAGGCGTAACCGGGCTTCTTGGCGCTCTTTTGCGCCAGTTTTTGTGGCAAGGGGCGCGACATTTTTTTCGCTTTTTTTGTTTTTTTGTCCCTATTTACAAAGAGACCGGACTCCTTAAGGCTTAGCTCTATTTTAGCATAAAAAAGCCACCTTGATAAGGCGGCTTTTTTGCTTATGTTAAGCGCTAAATTGTCTCTGGGGATGGTTTTATTTTGGTCTCATATTGTTGGGTTGTGGACAACCTGTGAATAAGTATGATTATAGGGCCGACTTGGCGGCTGGAGCATCCGTTGGCGGCTGATCCTCGAAGGTCGATTCTTGAGGCACAGTGGCTGGTTCTTCGGGCTGCGGCTCAATACTGGGCACTGGTTCCGGCATGGGTTCAATATCTTCGGAAATGACCGATACAGGCGCTTCATTCTCCGACAACGCAGGAGGAGGCTCCGGTAGAGCTGGAGTCGGTGTCGTCTCGTCGATAACGCCCATGATCCAGTATGAGAACGGTACATCGGCCGCTGCGGGCTTCTCGGTATTGACTACGAATCCGCCATCGAAGGTCGCTGATGTCCACCAGGCGCTGCCCGGATTGCTCTTGAAGTTGATGAAGATCTCTGAATTGGCCTTAATGGCGTCATTCAAAACCGTGACGGATGTCGATCCGACCGGAATCTTCGCCTTACCGACGGTCTTGAGCGCATCGGTCACGCGCAGACTGATCTTGTCAGCGACTATCTCTTTGACCTTTAGCAGGCCATTTTCGTCGATGCTCCAGATATCTCCGAGGCCGTGGATGGTTCTTACGTTCAGGAGCGCATGGCCGTTGAGATCGAGGTCGTACGAGATGGCGGTGATCTCATCAGCGCCACTCGAGGCATTGCCGCTCTGCACCGTCGCCCCATTCCACCAACCAGTGTTGATGAAGACCATGATCTTGCCGGGCTCGGCCTGATCGAAGGCGTTCAGGGCGAAACCGATGATCATGCCGTTCTCGATGGCTTTCATGCCGACACCAGGAGCCGTAGAAGTTGTGATCGGGTCGCCGATCTTGATCGGCCCGTTTTCGATGCTGACTTTCACGAGGACGCGGCCGTTCAGGGCGACGGGCATGGGGTTATCGGCGGCTTCGATGTTGTAGCCGGCGGAAGTGAAATCGCCGTAGTTGTCGGAGACGACGCCAATGAGGGTGGGCTGGTGCGGCTGAGTGCTTTTCACGAGCTGGGGCACCTTGTCGCCGTCTTTGGTGGTCACGAGGGTCTCCGAGGCGACCATGATGTCGCCGTAATCCGCATCCGGCGCAACCGGGTATTGCTCGGCATAGTCGGCAGTGGCGGCGCTCGTACAGTCTCCGATGACCTGGTCGTCCGAGGCGCCATTCGTCTCATGGCAGAGAGCGTAGTCGCTGGCACTGGCTTGAAGATTCGTCCTCGTGAGGCCGTTCACATCGAGCTTGACCGTGGCGTTGCCAGTCGGATCATTTCCAATAGTCGTGAGCAGTCCGGTAGTGACACCGATCGAAATTGATCCATCGGCTGAACCCGAACCCGCATTGATGGTGACGTTGCCGCCGACGTCGCCGGTTCCATTGCCGCCTGCCATGGTGACGCTGCCGCCGGT
>JACQSM010000055.1 GCA_016205965.1 Candidatus Uhrbacteria bacterium | reverse complement strand
GCGCCAGCTTGACCGCCTCGCCTTCGAGCATCTTGTGCACCGGGATGCCGGTCCAGCGGGCGATCACGGCGGCGACATCTTCCTCGCTGACCTCTTCTTTGAGGAAACGATGGTCCTGTTGGATGTTTTTGAGCGCCTCCTCGGCGGCAGTCAAAGCGCGCTGGGCCTCGGGCAACCGGCCGTAGCGGATCTCGGCCACCTTCGACAGATCGGCGCCGCGTTCGGCGATATCGGCTGCCTGTTTCAAAGCGTCGATCTCTTTCTTGGCTTTGCGGATGCCGGAAATGGCGTCTTTCTCGTTCTTCCAGCGCAGCTCCAACGCCTTGGTGCGTTCGCCGACCTCGGCCAATTCTTTTTCGAGCACCGCCAACCGCTCGACCGACTCCTTGTCGGTCTCCTTGACCAGGGCGCGACGTTCGATCTCGAGCCGCGTCAGATCGCGCTTCAGCCTATCGAGCTCCTGCGGCTCGGAGTCGATCTCCATGCGCAGGGCCGAGGCCGCTTCGTCGATCACATCGACGCCCTTGTCGGGCAGGAAGCGATCCTGGATATAGCGCTGCGATAGCGTCACCGCTGAGACGATCGCCGGATCGGTGATGCGCACGCCGTGGTGGAGCTCGTAGCGTTCCTTGATGCCGCGCAAGATGGCGATGGCATCTTCGGCCGACGGCTCGCTGACGAATACCGGCTGAAAACGCCGCTCCAAGGCCGCGTCTTTTTCGATATGGCGCTGGTACTCCTTGAGCGTGGTCGCGCCGATGGCGCGGAGCTCGCCGCGGGCCAGGGCCGGCTTGAGCATATTGGACGCGTCCAAGGACGACCCGTCGGCCGTGCCAGCGCCGACCAAAGTATGCAGCTCGTCGATAAATAAAACGATCTTGCCCGCAGCCTGTTCGATCTCTCTTAACACCGCCTTAAGTCGCTCCTCGAACTCGCCGCGAAACTTCGAACCGGCGACCATGGCGCCCAAGTTCAGAGCGACGATCTCCTTGTCTTTCAAAGATTCGGGAACGTCGCCGGCAACGACCCGCTGGGCCAGACCCTCGATGATGGCGGTCTTGCCCGTGCCCGCTTCGCCGATCAGCACCGGATTATTTTTGGTCCGCCGCGTCAGCACCTGCATCACCCGGCGGATCTCTTCATCGCGGCCGATCACCGGATCGAGCTTCTCCTGGCGGGCCAGCTTCGTCAGGTTGCGCGAATACTTCTCGAGCGCCTGATACTTCTGTTCCGGCTCGGGCGAATCGACCTTCTGGGTGCCGCGGATTTCGGCCAGCACCCGCAGCGCCGCGTCATAGGAGACGCCCGCCTGTTCGAGCGCTTGCTTGGCGGCCGTCTGCGTATCGAGAATCGCCAGCAGCAGGTGCTCGGCCGAAATATATTCGTCGCCGAACTGCGTCGCCTGTTTTTCGGCGCGGCGAAAAACTTTGACCGTCGGCGGCGCCAGAATGATCTGCAGCGTCTCCGATGACTCGGCTTCGACCTTGGGCAGCGCATCGATGGCGGCTTTGACCGCCGCGGCTGCCGAGAGCATGTTCACGCCGATCTTTTTGCAGACGGAAAAAACCACGCCATCCTTCTGGGCCAAGAGGGCGGCCAGGAGGTGCAGGGGATCGAGGGCCGGATTGGCGTTGGCCAGCGTCAGCTGCTGGGCCGCTTCGATCGCTTCTCGAGCTTTGGTGGTGAAATTGTTGGGCATCATAGATATGTTAGCACTCGGCATGTTCGACTGCTAATCTGGCTTTATTGTACGCATAGACCGCCTCGTGTCAAGATAGGTGCAGATATGCGCGTTTTTCTCTTAGACATTCCTATAGACGCCATCACGCGGGACGCGGCAAAGACAAAAATTCTTGCTTATCTTAGCGAAGAAAAGGCTCATCTCGTGACCACGCCGAATCCCGAAATGGCAGTTGCGGCTTCTCAAGACCGCGCCTTCCTGGCCGCCCTGCAGCAAGCCGATCTGGCCATTCCCGACGGCTTCGGATTGCGGCTTGGCGCTTGGCTGTCCGGCCGCCGGGTTCCGGAAACGATCACCGGCGTCGATTTCATGCTCGATATCGCCGAAATCGCCGCCAAAGAGGGGAGCGGCATCTATCTTCTTGGCGGCGAAAACGGCGTCGCCGCGGAGGCCGGCCGGCATCTTCAAAAAAGATTTCCAGGACTCGTCATCTCCGGCGCTTCCAGCGACGACAAGGTAATTATCGACAATCGAGGCCGAGTCGGCATCGCCCAGGCGACGATGGAAAAAATCCGCCAGGCGGCGCCGCGAATACTTTTCGTCGCCTTCGGCCACGGCAAACAGGAACGCTGGATAGTCGATAACATCCGCGAGTTGCCGAGCGTACGCGTAGCCATGGGCGTCGGCGGCGCTTTCGATTTCCTGGCCGGCCGCATCCGACGAGCGCCGATATTCATGCGAAAACTCGGTCTCGAATGGTTCTGGCGCCTCGTCCTCGAACCGCGCCGCCTGCCCCGCATCTGGAACGCCGTGGTCGTCTTTCTGCTGTTGATCATTCGACGAAAAATCCATACACTGAAGCCCTGATATGAACCGCGTCCGCTTCGCACCGTCGCCGACTGGTTTCCTGCACATCGGGGGACTCCGGACAGCGCTCTACAACGAACTCTTCATCCGCAAGGAGGGGGGCGTTTTTGTCTTGCGAATCGAAGACACCGACCGCACCCGGCTCGTCCCCGGCGGCATCGAAAACATCGTCCGCACGCTGGCCTGGAGCGGCATCCATCCCGATGAAGGTCCGTATCTCGACGCCAACGGCGAAATCAAGGAACGCGGCGGCCACGGCCCCTACATCCAGTCGAACCGTTTCGATCTCTACGCCGAGCACGCCAAGATCCTGCTCGAAAAAGGCGGCGCCTACCGCTGTTTCTGCACCCCCGAGCGCCTTGAGAGCATGAAAACCGCGCAGATGGCCGAGCGTCGTCCGATCATGTACGATAAGAGATGTAGAAGCTTATCGGCGGCCGAAGTCGCCAAGGAGCTCGAGGCGGGAACGCCCGGCGTCATCCGCCTCAAGATGCCCGACGGCACCACCGAATTCAGCGACGTCATCCGCGGCCGCGTCAGCTTCGAAAACACCCTGATCGACGACCAGGTGCTCCTTAAATCCGACGGTTTTCCGACGTATCACTTGGCCAACGTCGTCGACGATCACCTGATGGAGATCAGCCACGTCATTCGCGGCGAAGATTGGCTGCCCTCGACGCCTAAACACCTGGTGCTATACGCCTTGTTCGGCTGGCAGGCGCCGATCTACGCCCATCTGCCGCTGCTCCTGAATCCGGACCGCTCCAAGCTCTCCAAGCGCCAGAACGACGTCGCGGTCGAGGAGTACGCCGAGCAGGGCTACCTGCCCGAGGCGATCGTCAACTTCGTGGCCTTGCTGGGCTGGAATCCGACCGCCGACCGCGAGCTCTATTCGAGGCAAGAGCTGATTGACGCTTTTACGCTCGAAAAGATCAACCGCGCCGGCGCCGTCTTCAACCGCGAGAAGCTCGACTGGATGAACCGCGAGTATATCCGGATGACCGCGGACGAACGCCTGGTCGAGCTGGCTGCGCCGTTCTTCGCCAACGCGAAGATCGATGGTTCGCCAGAAATGTTCCGCAAGGCGATAGCGCTGGAGAAACAGCGGGTGACCACGCTCAAGGAATTTCCGGAAGCGACCGCTTATCTGTTCGTCGATACGGTTGAAACCGAGGCCGGCAAGATCCCGTGGAAGAAGTCGACGCCCGGGGTTGCCAAGGAAAGACTGGCGGCTCTGGCCGAATTCCTGGCCGGACAGTCCGACACCCTGTTCGCCGACATGAAAGCGATCGAAAAAGCCGTTCTCGGATTGATCGTCGAAAGAGGTTGGACCAACGCCGAAACCCTGTGGCCGCTGCGCTACGCGCTGACCGGTCGGGAAGCCTCGCCAAGTCCATTTGAAGTCGCCTGGGCGCTGGGCAAGGATGCCTCGCTCCGGCGTATCGAAGCCGCCATCACCCAACTCTCATGAGGAGGAGGCACATAATCGCGTTCCTTATCATCGCCGCGCTGCCGCTCGCGGCCGTTTTGGCGTTTCCGCTCGGCGCCGGAGCTCAAGAGGCGAGTACGCCGAAGATCCAGGAGCAGATCAAGGACCTCAATGAGCAGGTCAAGAAAAAAAAGTCCGACCTTCAAGAGCTCGAGACCAAGTCCAAAGAATACCAGGGACTCATTGCCGAGAAAAAGCTGCAGGCCCAGTCGCTCGAGGATCAGTTGGCGCTTCTGGACAACCGCATCGCCAAGACGCTTCTCTCCATTGAAATCTCCAAAAATGAAATCAGCGCCCTGGAACTCGAGATTGCCGCCTTCGAGCGCGATATCCTCGAGAAGGAGCAGCGCATCGTCCATGAACGCCAGCTGCTCGGCTCGCTGGCCCGGCAGCTCTACAGAACCGAAACTTCGCGCAGTACGTTCGAACTGCTGCTGTCATTCAAATCATTCTCGGATTTCTTCGACGGCCTGCGCGCTCTCGCCGCCCTTCAAGATGGCGTCAACCGGACGCTCGAAAAAGTCGCCGCTCTGCAGCGCGACCTGACGGCCGAAAAACAGGGGCGCGAAGACAAGAAGGCGCTGACCGCGGTTCGCAAGAGCGAGCTTGAGGCCGGCTGGGCCAGACTAGAGGACGAACGGGCTCTCAAGGATGCCATCATCACCGAAACCAAGTCCTCGGAGCTTCATTACCGCTATCTCCTGGCCGATCTTAAGCGCGAACACGAAGACGCGGACACCGAGATCGAGTATCTCGAAAAAGTGCTGCGCGAGAAGATCGATCTCGCCGATCGCACGAGGGGGGACAGCCCGGTGCTCTCATGGCCGGTGGTGCCGGCTCGGGGCATTTCAACGCGGTTTCACGATCCGGAATACCCCTTTCGCTACGTTTTCGAGCACCCCGGATTGGATATCCGCAGCGGCCAAGGCACGCCGGTTCGGGCGGCCGCTTCGGGCGTCGTCGGCCGCGCGAAAAACGCCGGCCTCGGCTACAGCTACGTCATGCTGCTGCACAACAACGACGTCTCGACCGTCTACGGCCATCTGTCGAAGATCGTCGTCCGCGAAGACGCCTTCGTCGAGCGCGGCGAGATCATCGGCTACTCGGGCGGCATGCCCGGCACCTCCGGCGCCGGCCGCATGACCACCGGCCCGCATCTGCACTTCGAAACCCGCCTGCGGGCGATACCCGTCGACCCCATGGGATATTTGATGAGGCTCTAGGATTGACGCGCGGCACGAAACCTGGTAGCCTCCGGGCCAAGGAGGAAGCCATGAAGAAAACCGTTCTGTTCACGCCCATTGCCAGAACATATCAAATTGGTATCCATGGAATTATTTCAAAATCAGATAGCAAGAGGGAAGGGGTAGACCTGAGCTTATCAAGTGTCTGACAATATATCTTAGACGACACATGGGCAGGCTTGAAGCCGGGGTTGACCTCGCCTGACACGTCAGCTAGACTCCGCCCCAAGGAGGTTCGTTTCGGCCTGGGCCTCGTCATCGCATTCACCAGTGGCGATGACAAGGTCGCAAAAAAGGTCCTTGAGCAACCTGGCCCAAGTCTGTCTTCGTGGATCCTGATCATCATGTCAGTCGCCGGCTGGCTCGTTCTGGCAGTCATGGGCTTCATACGGCTGGCCAAATGGGTCGCCGCCGTCTACCCGACCTGACTTCGCACCGACGATCGTTTTACGACGATCTTTTTTAATTCCATCCCCCGCCGCTTCTCGACTCCTCATGTGTCGTAAAATATAAAAGCGCCCCTTCGTTTCAGGGTGCGTCAGTCGTCGACGATGCGGTTTATCCGTTGCCGACCCGTCAGTACTCAAGCAGAAGCAAATACGGGATCAGATCGGCGCCACCGACTTCCTTTTCCTCGCGGAGCTTGTCGGCAATCGCCACCAAAACGCATCGGCGCTCGCTTATCAATTCCGCGGCCTCTGCCTTCCAACGCCGCAGCCAGTGCGCAGCCTCGGCTTTTCGGGCCTCCTCGGGAGCATCGTTCAGGTCGGCCTGCAGCAGCGCATCGTCCAGAGCCATCTTGAGGTCGCCGGAGGCTCCTTGGGCGTTCCGGGGATTCCTGCCGTACAGCATCTCCAGAGCGGCGATGCCGGCCAGAGAAATGACGGCATCGGCGTGGGGCGAGCAGACGTTCACGAGAAAGAACGTGTGGCCGTAGCTGTCATCATCCTCGACGACGGTGACGCGATCGACGATCGCGCAGCCGAGAACCCAGGCAGCCACGACATGGCCGGATTCATGCACGGCCGTGCGGGCATCGCGAACATCGGCAGGCAAGCTGGCGGGGTCGCAGATGCTCTGGCGAATCCCTTCTTCCGGACCCGCGATGTGCGTACAGGCGGCGGCGGACGAACAGATCAAGAAAAACACCGGACCGGATCCTCGCATGGCCACGTTATACCGTAACCCCGCGAAACCCACAAACGCGAAACAGGGTCGTAAAATATAAAAGCACCCCCTCGTCTCGGGGTGCGTCAGTCGCAGTTGGCGGACTCGGTTTCCGGATCACCCAGCTCGAGTTGCCCGGCGGCATAGATGTCATCGGCGATGCGGAGGAGCTCCTCTTGGTGGAGGCTCAAGATGGAATAAGCCTGATCCATCGCCGCATCCAGCCTCATGGCAATGCCCTCGTCCATGCATTGATCGTCGTAGACGTTCCAGTTGACCTGGCAGCCCGGGGCCGTGAGCTCGCCGGCGATACTGGCCGCGTTCGCGCGGTCGAGTTCCCAGCCGGTGCGCGATTGCCGCAGGATGAGCCTCTCGGCCGCCAGCCCGGCGGCGCCGACGACCAGCATGTTCTTTAGACAGTCTGGATTGTTCCGCTCGAAGTTGAGCCGGGTCAAACCCATGTCTCCCCTGACGGCGACGGCGATGGGATGCACGCACGGCAGCTCCAGCGCCGTCAGGACATGACCGGCCTCATGCACGGCCGTCTCGTACGTCAGCTGCGGCGTGATGGTCAGCCTGACAGGCGTCGGACCGGGGGTCCCACCGCCGGCGTTTGCAATGGAAATGGCGAACGAGAGCGCGAGAGCGATGGGGAACGCACGCATGGCTACCTCCGTGTCGCCCGTCGATTAGTGATGGCGACGAGGTATCATACCGCCTCTCCCCTGCCGCGTCAAGGCGCGGACAATAGGTAGCGTCCCAGCTCGAGGTTGCTACTTTTTCAATTTCAGAGGGTCGATATTCATGATGTGAGCGCCTGCCAATTCGAGCGGCGCTTTTCCATTCCGATGCCGCCGCGTTTTGCAG
>JACQSM010000054.1 GCA_016205965.1 Candidatus Uhrbacteria bacterium | reverse complement strand
TCAACATCACTCAAATCAATCGTCGCGGTATTTTCTTCAAAAAGGTTCGCGTTGACCAATTTAGTTCCGAGAAGCAGGTTCAAAAAGCCGCAGAAAAAATCTTCGCTCTCCTTGCTCGCATCAGTAAACGAAATCGCGTTGCGGCTAGCAACGTAAACAACCAAGTGAGACAACTGAATTTGTATTTTTTCGACAAGTGCCCCTTTTGAAGTGAACATACGAGCAACCCCCTAGTCAGGGGGTCAGCGTGAGCATGAAGGTACCTAGATGGTATCCTTTATTTTTTGGCTAATCAATAGGCCGCCACCTCCTCAGTCCGTTGCCCACGGGTTGCCCACGAGGTGGCGATTTGCGACTAATTAAGACGAACGAGTGATACTACCCAGGAAACCGTTTTTTCTCTCTCCTTAGGGAGAAAAAACGTTTCTGACGTAGGTTGAGAGGTTTTCTTGCTACCCCTATTTTCTGGTTCGAATCCCCTTGGGACTACCAACAAAAGGATCCATCTTCAGATGGGTCCTTTTGTTGGTATTGGGGGCCCAAGGGGATTCGAACGGGTGCGAGCCGGCGAGTACCCAGGATTCCTTACTCGTCCCCTTGGGACTACCAGAAACTTATCCACTTGACACCGCCGCTATGTGTGATTATTTACCGGCGCTCGCGATTAACAAATGCTATACTTTAGCCCTATGCCCAATAGCGAACCGACCATCGGCGAGGTCCTCGAATTTCTTCGTGATCACATGGTGACCAAGGCAGATGCCATGAGTTTCGCAACCAAGGATGACCTCAAGTCATTCGTGACCAAAGACGATCTAAAGTCATTCGCAACTAAGGATGATCTTAAGTCGTTTGCAACCAAGGATGATCTCAAAGAATTAACGAAGGACCTGACGGCGCAGATTTCGAAAGTGGGAGCTAAAGTCGACGGCTTGGCGAAGCTCAATGAAACGCATAACCATGAGATCGCCGCCCTGCGAAGCAGAGATGAGTGGCACGACCTGCGAATTTCCGCCGTAGAAAACAATCTCGGAATGAAGACCTCGAGTTAAATCGAGACCGCCTATTTCCAATCCGCATCCTGCCGCACCAGCAGGCGCGGCGCCGACAGCGGATCGGCCATGACTTCCTTGACGATCTTCTCCATGCGCATCCCCTGCGAACCTTTGACGAGGACGACGTCGCCTTTCTTCATGCGATCCTGGACGAAATGGCCGGCTTCTTCGACGCTGCCGAAGTGGAAAGCGCGGTCGGCGCTGACGCCGGCGGCCTTGGCCGCGGCTTCGGCGTCGCCCATGCGCTCGCCGACGAAGACGAGCAGATCGGCGCATTCGGCGGCTTTGCGGCCGACGCGCTGATGACCTTCGACGGAAAGACCGCCGAGTTCGAGCATGTCGCCCAAGACGGCGATGCGCTTGGCGCCGGCGGCCAGCGGAATCTCCTTGAGGACGTCGAGGGCGGCCAGGGCCGCGACCGGCGAGGAGTTGTACGTATCATCGATGAGCATCGTCCACTTGATGCCGGGCATGGCGCGCATGCGGCCCGGCGGCGGCTGGAACTGGCGCAAACGGTCGGAAATTTCGATCAGATTCATTCCGCGCAGCAGGCCGACGGCGGCCGCAGCCAAGGCCGCGTAGACGCCCTGGCGGCCGAGCACCTCGGGCAGGAACACCGGCACGACATTGCCCTTGTGGGCGATCTTCAGATGCATCCCCGATTCGCCGCGTTCGTCGCCGAAGGCGTAAGAGACGCTCATCTCGAGCGCCTGGACGTCGGCGCCGTCGTTGAAACCAAACGTCATGGTTCCCGCCTTCGACTTGGCGCGCATCGCCATGACCCGCTCGTCGTCGGCGTTCAACACCGCCCAGCCGTCCTTCGGCAGATGCTTGACAAGGGTCGATTTTTCTTCGGCGACGTCGTCGAGCGAGCCCAAAAATTCGGCATGCGCCTCGCCCACCGCCGTGACCACGCCGATCTGCGGCACGACGATGTCGAGCAGCTTGGCCAGATCGCCGGGGCGATCGACGCCCATCTCGAGCACCAGCACCTTGGGATAGTCTTTGATGCCGAACATCCGGCGCGACGTCGCGCCGGCCAGCACGGAGAGCCAGCGGAACGGCGACTTGCCGCCGGACGGCAGGCCGAGAATGGCCAGCGGCAGGCCGAGCTCGTTGTTGTAGTTTTTGGGACTGACGCGGACGTCGAACTTGCCTCGCAACACGGTGCCGAGCGCCTCCTTGGCCGAACTCTTGCCGACCGAACCGGTGACGCCGATGACCAAAGGCTGCTCGCGAGCGAGCACTTTTTTAGCGCAAGAGGTGAGGCAGGAGGCGATGAGTTTCTTCATAATTCAGTGCTTCGAATCAGGCGGTATCTGCAAGTAGTCTAACAGGAACTTCGCTATTTCGCCAAAAAGCGGCGCGGCCGAGGATTCGGCCCACTGGACGTCGCGCGGGCGGTCGATCTTGGTCAGGATGACGAAGGCCGGATTGTCGGCCGGCGCGAAACCGACGAACGAGCCGATGCTGACGTCCTTTTCATAGCCTTGGCCGTCCTTCCTCGGCACCTGGGCGGTGCCGGTTTTGCCGGCGACGTAATACCCCGGCACGGCCGCCAATTTGCCGTGGCCGCGCTCGACGACGCGCACCAGCATGCCGGAGACCAGCAAGGCGGTCCGCTGGGTGATGACCTGGCGCACGACTTTGGGCTCGGGAGTCTCGGTGCGGCCGTCTGGATGGCGTATCTCTTTGATGACCGTCGGCTTCATGAGCTTGCCGCCGTTGGCGATGGCCGAGAAGGCCGAGGCCAGCTGGACCGGCGTGACCGTCAGGCCCTGGCCGAACGATCCAGTGGCGCTCCAGATCTCGCCTTTCTTGCGCAGCGCCGAGATGTCGCCGGGCGATTCGGTGTCGAGTTCGATGCCGGTCAGGCTGCCGAAACCGAAGTCTTCGACGTATTTCAGGAACAGCGGCGGCCCGAGCTTGCGGACGGCGAAAATAGTGCCGGTGTTGAGCGACTTTTCGAGCACCTGGGCCATGGTCTGTTCGCCGTATGCCTGGCCGTCGGAATTTTTGATGGTGAACGGGCCGATCGGCAGCGAGCCCTCGTCGACATACGTCGTCGAAGGCGCGACGCGGCCGGCGTCGATCGCCGCCGCCATGGTGACCGGCTTGAACACCGAGCCGGGTTCGTAGGCATGGTAGACGGCCGGATTGTTGAAGACGGACGCGTCTTCGACCTTGGCGTAGTCGTTGGGATCGAAGTCGGGCACGCCGCAGATCGCCAGGATGGCGCCGGTCTTGGGCTGCATGACCACGGCCGTACCGCCGTCGGCGCCGTGCTTGGCGACGGCTTTCTTCAATTTGTCGCAGACGACGTACTGGATGGTGCGATCGACGGTCAGGATGATTTCATCGCCATCCGTCGCCTGGCGGACCGAGCGGCCGGAGGTGCCGATCCAGCGGCCGGCCGGATCCCTTTCGCCTTCGAGAAAACCGCGCTCTCCAGAAAGCTCCTTGTTCCAGTAACCTTCGATGCCGTAGCGGCCGACGCGCTCGCCTTGTTCATTCATGCCCAAAAACCCGATCAGATGCGAAATCGAGGATTTTTCGGGATACACGCGGACCGGTTCGGGCACGAAACCGATGCCGGCGATGCCGAGTTTCTTGACCGCTTCGACCAGGCTGTCGGTCACTTTGCGCTTGAGCGGCTCGTAAGGATCGTCCTTGCGGGCGAGTTTGGCCAGGAGTTCGGATTCCGGAAGCTCGAGCAGCGGCACCAGGGCCTTGGCCGCGGCTTCGGGGTCTTTTATTTCGCGCGGGTTGGCGTAGACCAGCGAGAGCTTGTCGTTGACCGCGCCCGGGAAGGTGCCGGAGGAAGCGGTCGGGTCGGTCAAGTAGACTTCGCCGCGCTCGGGAAAAAGTTCGGCGAAGATGCCGTGCTGGCCCGAAGCCAGGGCTTCGTAAAAATCGCGCGACATGACCTGGAGGCTGAACAGGCGGACGGCGATGACGGCGAAGGCCGCGATCATGGCGGTACGCAAAAACGCGATCCGGCGTTCATGGACGTCGGGTCGCCGGCCGCGATCCTGGTGAT
>JACQSM010000005.1 GCA_016205965.1 Candidatus Uhrbacteria bacterium | reverse complement strand
TCTCGGTACCCTCGGGCAGCTCAATGTCGCCCGTCACGTCAGCCGTACCGATGAAAAACTGCGGCTTGTAGCCCTTGAAGAACGGCTTGTGGCGACCGCCTTCTTCTTTGGTCAGACAGTAGATTTCAGCCTCGAACTCGGTGTGAGGAGTGACGGAACCGGGCTTGGCGAGCACCATGCCGCGTTCGACGTCCTCTTTCTTGATGCCGCGGAGGAGCAGACCAGCGTTGTCTCCGGCGCGGCCTTCGTCGAGCTGCTTGTTGAACATTTCGATACCGGTGACGACCGTTTTCTTGGTGTCACCGAGGCCGACGATCTCGACTTCCTCGTTGATCTTGACAACGCCGCGCTCGCAGCGGCCAGTGACGACGGTGCCTCGACCTTCGATCGAGAAAACATCTTCGACCGGCATCAAGAACGGCTTGTCGGTGTCGCGGACCGGCTCGGGGATGTATTCATCGAGAGCCTTGACGAGGTCGAGAACCGGCTGGGCGGAATCCTTATCGGTGGGGTTGTTGAGGGCCTTCAGGGCGGAACCGCGGATCACGGGAACCTTGTCGCCGGGGAATTCGTATTTCTTGAGGAGTTCGCGGACTTCCTCTTCAACGAGGTCGACGAGTTCTTTGTCTTCGACCTGATCGACTTTGTTGAGGAAGACGACGATATAAGGCACGCCGACCTGGCGGGCGAGCAGAATGTGCTCGCGGGTCTGCGGCATCGGGCCGTCGGCGGCGGACACGACCAGGATGGCTCCGTCCATCTGGGCGGCGCCGGTGATCATGTTCTTGACGTAGTCGGCGTGACCGGGGCAGTCGACGTGCGCATAGTGGCGCTTCTCCGACTCGTACTCGGTGTGGGCAGTCGCGATGGTGATGCCGCGCGACTTGGACTCCGGAGCCTTGTCGAGGTCGTCGATCTTCTTATCCTGGGCGTTCATGCCGTGGGTGCGGAGCACCTGAAGAAGGGCGGCCGTCAGGGTCGTCTTGCCGTGGTCGACGTGGCCGATAGTGCCGACGTTGACGTGGGGCTTGGTGCGCTCAAATTTCTTGACCTCTGCCATAGGTGAAGGTTATTCGGCCTCCCGAGGCGCTAAAGCGCTCGAATCCGAATTAAGGCTTAAATATAGTGTCGATTATAGACGAAAAGAAAAGTGCTGTCTAGAGCCTATCTTGGTCCCCTGGCGACTCCGCTGGGGCGGCCGGCATCACTCCATCGGTTCAAGGTAAAACCGCTCTTCTTCTTCCAAGGCTCCGGCGCTGGCGAGCTGGGTCTTCAATTCGACCATCTTGAGCTCTTCGGCGCGCTTGGCTCCTTGGGCGGTCTTCCATTGGCCGACATCGCGGTTTATCTTATCTATCGCGCCGGCGCGTGTCAAGTCTCCGAGATGGGCCGCGGCCCGGGCTCGAAACGGGTTCTCTTCCATGACGCGCTCGCGCGGTTTTTTTTCGCTGTGTTGAGCGATTTTTTCTGGCTCAACGGAATCGCTGGCGGCGATCCTGACCGAGGCCGCCGGAGCCGACGGTCCGGGGGTGAATTTTGGCTCATCATTGGGCGCCGAAAGACGCTCGTAGGATTCTAGGTCGAGTAATACGATGGCCTTGCCCGATTGGGGATCGACCAAGATGACGCGCTCGCCGTTTTTGCCGACGAGACCGACGACGCGATTGATGAGCTCGGGGGTCATAGGATGCGGCTAGTATAGGCTTTCGCGGGCCGGCGTCAAGGCAGATTCTAGGCGCTACCCCGTTCAACTAATCAGTACGAAAAAGACGGGCTGTGGATGCCCGTCTTTTTCGTACTAGCGATTCCAAATCGATTTTCAGCCGGACGATTGCGAACTTATTTCTTCCCCCGAGCCTCGCGCATCTTTTCGACGACGTTGTTCGGCGCCGGTTCGTAGGCGTGGAATTCCATGGAGTAGGAGGCACGGCCTTGGGTCATGGAGCGCAATTGCGTCGCGTAGCCGAACATTTCGGCCAGCGGCACGTAGGCGTCGATGAGTTTGACGCTGGCGCGGTCGCGCATCTCGAGGATCTGGCCGCGCTTGGAGTTGAGATCGCCGATGACATCGCCCATGAAGTTCTCGGGGGTGATGACTTCGACTTTCATGACCGGCTCCAAGAGCACCGGCTTGGCCCGCTTGCAGGCTTCCTGGAAAGCCATTGAGCCGGCGACTTTGAAGGCGATTTCGTTGGAGTCGACGTCATGGTAGGAGCCGTCGTAGACGGTGGCGGAGACGTCGACCACCGGGTAGCCGAAGTGGATGCCGCGATCCAGGGCTTCCTTGATGCCCTTCTGGATGGCCGGGATGAACTCGCGCGTAATGACGCCGCCCTTGACCTCGTCGAGGAACTCGAAGCCCTCGCCGCGCGTCTTGGGGGCGACGCGGATGTAGCAGTGGCCGTACTGGCCGCGGCCGCCGGACTGCTTGATGTACTTGCCCTCGGCCTCGGCCTGGACGGTGATGGTTTCCTTGAAAGCGACCTGCGGAGCGCCGACGTTGGCTTCCACTTTGTACTCGCGCTTCATCTGCCGCACCACCAGCTCGGAGTCCATC
>JACQSM010000053.1 GCA_016205965.1 Candidatus Uhrbacteria bacterium | reverse complement strand
GCGCTCGCGCGGCACGCCGCGCATCGCCAACCGCCTGCTCAAGCGCGTCCGCGACTACGCCGACGTCCGCACCGACGGCAAGATCGACCGCGTCGCGGCCGCCGACGCCATGGCCATGCTCGAGATCGACGACCAGGGGCTCGACGGTACCGACCGCCGCATCCTGCGCACGATCATCGACAAATTCAACGGCGGACCGGTCGGCATCCAGACCTTGGCCGCGGCCACCTCCGAAGAGATCGATACCATCGAAACCGTCTACGAGCCGTTCCTCCTGCAGTTGGGCCTCATCGACCGCACGCCGCGCGGCCGGGTGGCCACGGCCGGCGCCTATGCGCATCTCAACCTGCCCGTCCCCCAGGGCCAACCATCGCTCGTATGATCTCCATCGCCCTCTCGGCGCTGCTCATCCCCTATGCGCTCATCGCCGCTTCATTCATGGTCATGGCGATGGTCAACATCTACCACCTGGTCCATTACGGCGCGACCACGCGCATGAGCTTCGTCATCACCTTCGTTTTTTACGCTGTCTCGGTGCTGATCATCTTTTTCACCCTGCAGGCGCTCGAAGGGACCGACTGGTCGCAAACCTTCAATTTGAACCTGTTCCGCCAGGATTTCTAAAGAGGCCTCACGCGCTATGCAACTCGAAAATCTGATCAAAAAGAAGCCTGACGAGAAGCTCGTCTTTTATCTGCGGCGCCATCCGATCGTCTTCATCGGCCAGACGTTTTTCATCCTGCTGATCGGGCTGGCGCCCTTCGCGCTGGGCTTGCTCGGCGGCTCGTTCACCGACGCGCTGCTCGAAGGACCGGCGACGCGGCCGCTGCTCATTCTCATCTTGAGCGGCTACTACCTGTGCCTGTGGCTCGTCTTCCTGACGCAGTTCGTCGACTACTACCTCGACGCCTGGATCGTGACCACCGACAAGATCGTCAACGTCGAACAGCACGGATTATTTTCGAGGACGATCTCCGAGCTCGACTTGGCCAAAGTCCAGGACGTCACCTCCGAGGTCAAGGGCGTGCTGCCGACCTTCCTGAACTACGGCAATATCCGGGTGCAAACGGCCGGCGAAGAAGAGCATTTCGTCTTCGAGCAGGTCCATAAGCCGCATGAGATACGCAAGCAGCTGCTCGATCTGGTCGAAGCCGACCGGAAGCGGCAGGGTGAAACGGTATAAAAAAGACGCTCGCCGAAAGGCGGGCGTTTTGCATTATGGGCCGTTGACCGGGTAATGCGGCACGGTCAGCGGCGGACGGGTGATCATATCGTCGCGGTGCGGGCCGGTGCCGATGGCGGCGATGCGCGTACCGACCAAAATTTCGAGCAGCTCGACGTAGCGCCTGGCGCTTTCGGGCAACTGCCACCATTCACGGATGCCGGTGATATCCTCGGTCCATCCGGGTGCAGGGACCATGACAGGCATCAGCTTGGTCGAACCGTAGAGCCGGGCCGGCGGCTCGGCATAGCCGTCGTTGTCGTACTCATAGGCGGTCACCACCTGGAGTTTCTCAAGACCCGAAAGGATGTCGAGCTTGGTCAGGACCAGGCTGGTGATGCCGCTGACGCGACAGGCATACTTCACTTGAGGAGCATCGAACCAGCCGCAGCGGCGAGGCCGTTTGGAGTTCGTGCCGTACTCGCGGCCGCGCTCGCGCAGCGGATCGGCGATGTCCGGCGGCATTTCTGACGGGAAAGGACCGGCGCCGACGCGGGTGGTGTAGGCCTTGGCGACGCCGATGATGGCGCTGACGTCCCGAGGCGACAAGCCGCTGCCGACGACGCAGCCGGCGGCCGTCGAAGACGATGCCGTGACGTACGGGTACGTGCCGAAGTCGATGTCGAGCATGGCGGCTTGGGCGCCCTCGAGCAGGACGTGCTGACCGCGCGCCAGCGCTTCCCGGGCCAACACGTCGGTGTCGGCGACGTAGGGCCGGAGCGCCTCGCCTTGGTTGCGCAAGGTCTGCGTCAGAGCCGCGGACGACGGGATCGCAACCGAAGCATCGGGAACCAAGGCATCGAGCTCGGCCGCCTTGAAGGTTCGCAAGCGCGCGATCCTCTCGCCGAGGTCGTCGGCCAGAAGGTCGCAGACGCGCAAGCCGCGGCGCGTCGCCTTGTCGGCGTAGCACGGTCCGATCCCCCGGCCGGTGGTGCCCAACGGCTCAAGCCGGCCCAGATGGTCGGCCAAACGGTCGATGAGCATGTGCCAGGGCATGACCAGATGCGCCAAGGGCGAAAGCCTGAACTTCGAGATGTCGATGCCGGCGCCGTTGAGACGGGCCAGCTCCTCGAGCAGGGCCGCCGGATCGACGACGCAGCCATTGCCGATGAAGCACCAGACGCTCGGGTGCAGGATGCCCGAAGGCACCAGCTGCATCTTAAACTCCTGATCCTGTCCGATCTTGATGGTATGGCCGGCGTTGGAGCCGCCAGTGCCACGGATGACGGCATGGGCGCCGCCAGCCATGGCATCGATGACCTTGCCCTTGCCTTCGTCTCCCCACTGTGC
>JACQSM010000059.1 GCA_016205965.1 Candidatus Uhrbacteria bacterium | reverse complement strand
GATCTGGGGCACGCCCCGCGGGGCCGGCGGGATGCCGTCGAGCATGAACCGGCCGAGGGGCTTGTTGTCGGCGGCCATGTCGCGCTCGCCCTGGAGGACGCCGGCCTGGACGGCAGCGCCGATGGCCACGACCTCGTCCGGGTTGACGCTGATGTTCGGCTTTTTGCCGAAAAATTTCTCGACCGTCTGGAGAACCAAGGGCATGCGGGTCATGCCGCCGACCATGACGACTTCGGCGATATCGCCGACTCCCAGTTTGGCGTCGGCCAAGGCTTTACGGCAGGGCTCGAGCGTTTTGTCGACCAGGTCGCCGACCAGCTCTTCGAGCTTGGCCCGGGTGATCTTCATGACCAGGTGCTTGGGACCGGCGGCGTCGGAAGTGATGAACGGCTGGTTGATCTCGGTTTCGACCGAGGTCGAGAGTTCGATCTTGGCTTTCTCGGCGGCTTCTTTGATGCGCTGGAGCGCGAGGATGTCTTTGGACAGGTCGATCCCCTCCTGCTTCTTGAATTCGGCGATGACCCAGGCGATGACGCGGCGGTCGAAGTCGTCGCCGCCGAGATGGGTGTCGCCGTTGGTGGCTTTGACTTCGACGGTGTCGTCGGCGATGTCGAGAACCGAAACGTCGAAGGTGCCGCCGCCGAGGTCGTAGACGGCGATTTTGCCGCCTTTCTTTTTATCGAAACCGTAGGCGAGGGCGGCGGCCGTCGGCTCGTTGATGATGCGGCTGACTTTGAGACCGGCGATCTCGCCGGCATCCTTGGTCGCCTGGCGCTGGCTGTCGTCGAAGTAGGCCGGAACGGTGATGACGGCTTCGGTCACGGGTTCGCCGAGGAACGCTTCGGCATCGGCTTTGAGTTTTTGGAGCACCATAGCCGAAATCTCCTGGGGCGTGTGGTCTTTGGCGCCCATGACGACTTTGACGCCGGCGCCCTGCTGACCGACCTTATAAGGAAGAACCTTGAGGTCGTGCTGGACTTCGCTGTCGGCCCAGCGGCGGCCGATCAGTCGCTTCACCGAATACAAAGTGTTTTCGGGATTGACGACTGACTGGCGCTTGGCCAGCTGGCCGACCAGGCGCTCGCCGGTCTTTGATGCGGCCACGACCGAGGGCGTGGTTCGGGCGCCTTCTTTGTTTTCGATGACTTTCGGCTGGCCGCCTTCGATGACGGCCATGCACGAGTTGGTTGTTCCGAGGTCGATTCCGAGGATTTTTGGCATATGATTATTATTCAGCGATGACGACTTTGGCCGGACGGAGCACTCTGTCATGCATCCGATAGCCGGGTTCGAGGATTTTGACGACGCTGCCGGATTCGCCTTCGCGTTTCTCGGTCATCATGGCTTCGTGCAGCGACGGGTCGAAGGGAACGTTGGTGTCGGCGATGAGTCGCAGGCCGGCGGTGGCGAGAATGGTATCAAATTCGCGCTTGACGTGCTCGACGCCTTTGATCCATTGGCTGATATTTTCTTCGCCGTCGGCGGCGATGACCGGCTTGTGATCGATCGCTTTGGCGAAATGATCGAGGGCTCCCAGCAGCGAGGTGATGACCTGGGCGGCGGCATACTTGGCGACATCCTCGCGCTGTTTCTCGATCTCTTTTTTCAAATTAGCGTAGTCGGCGGCGGCGCGCTTCCAGCCGTTGAGGTTCTCTTCGGCCTTGGCTCTGGCTTCGGCCAGTTCTGTTTCTTGGGCGGTGGTGGCCGGTTCTGGCGGCGGCGGTGTCAGATGTTCTTCCATAGCGATTAGCGGTTCCTTAAGACTTCATGCAAATAGCGGATCATGGCGACGTTGGCATCGTAGTCCATGCGCTGCGGCCCGAGGATGCCGATGACCGTCTGTCCCGATCGGGGATGCTGCCAGCGCGTCAGGACGGAGCTGAAGACTTCGCCGAAGGGATTGTCTTCGCCGATGAAGACGGCGAAATCCTGGGCGAAGCGGCGCTCAACGTCGCGGACGACCTCGTCGAGATTGTCGACGAGACGGAGCATCTCGATCATGAGCTGGCCTTCCTTGAACTCGGGCTTGGCCGAAAGATTCGAGATGCCGGTGACGAAGGCTTCGTCGCCGTCGCTCACGACCACGGTCTCCCCCGTTTGCGCGGCCAAGGCGCGGGCCAATGATTTGAGATCATGGCCGCGATCGAGGCGGATCTCGTCGATGGCGGCGGTCAAGGGATTGCCGGCATTGACCCGGGCGCTATCGTCGCCGACGAACTCGTCGACGTAAAAACGGTAACCGCGGACGGTCGGGACGCGGCCGGCCGAGGCGTGAGGCTGCTCCAACAAGCCGAGCTCCTCGAGATCGGCCATGTCGTTGCGGATGGTCGCGGACGAGACGCCGAAGTCGTACTTTTCGGCGACGGTCTCGGAACCGACCGGTTCGGCCGTCACGATATATTCGCGAACGACGGCCCGAAGCAGCTTCTTTTTGCGATCCTCGGTGGAGGCTGGCATATATTAGCACTCTCATTTGCCGAGTGCTAATAGAGAGTATAATCCGCCTGAAACAGGTGTCAAGATGCCATGAGTCATCGCTTTAATGCCTGTGGATAAATGAAAAAACCGGCCTTATCAAAGTGGCCGGTCAGCCGTCGATACCGACGTACTTGAGGTCGCGGAAGAGTTCTTTGCGGAGGTTGAAGAAACGCTTGTGCTCGGGCGGCTTGGCGTCGACCGGAACGACCTGGTCCCAAACCTGCGGCTTGCAGGGATAGTCTTCGGTCGGATGCTCGACCACCACGGCCTCGATGGTCGTGCCGACGTTCATAGCCAGAAAGTTGCGGTGTACGCCGTCGACCAGCAGATGCCGGTCATCGGACTCTTCGATGATCGGCGGCACGTAGTGCGCGACCATCGGCCGTCCATCGGGCCCGCTCCCCAAAATGACCGAGGCGGTCAGCTTGGCGATGCCATGGGTGACGCAATGACCCTGAAACCGGTCGGCGAAGTCATACAGCAGCGAGTCGCACTTCTTGCGCTCGACGAAGGTCTGGCCGACCTGCAGGCTGATCGGGTCGACCCGCTGAAGACGGAATTCGCAGCCCCAGTAGGGTTTGCGCGTCGAGCAGCCGATGAGCGGCATCGAGTAAAGCAGGCTCTTGAGGTAGTCCACGGGCATCGTCTGGATGACATAGACCCTGGTCATGTGGCGCAGCGAAATGACACCGGCCGCGTCGTGCCACAACCGATCGAATTGGTCGGGCGCGGACTTGATCCGGGCAATGAAGTCTGGCCGGGAGATCGGTTCGAACATGTTCTCTCCTCCCATGAAAAGGGCGTGGGGAGAGCTTAGGGTATCGGCTGTGAAGATGCAAAACAAAGACGGCAAGCCCGGTTTTTTTGCTTGCCGTCGGTAAACGCTGACGGCCTAAAGGCCGTCCTCCGTTCTTTTCCTTTATTTATTCCGCGTCCTCGTCGACCCTCACCTCGTCGCTGACCTGATTGATTTCGGAGAGCAGGACGTTCTCGACGAAGATGCCGCGCGGATAGAAGATGCGCTCGAGCTCGTTCTTGGTCTCGACTTCGACGGCGTCGCGGCGGATCGAGACGATGTCCTGGTGGTTGTAGCGCGAGGCGATCATGCGCATGCGGCTGCGGATGGTCGGCCGGACGATCTTGGCCACGAAATCGTCGCCGATGTTCTGCCAGATGGTCGGAATCTGATTGACGTCGAGGCGCAGCAGCACCGTGCCTTCGACCGAGATGCGCTTGCCGTCGGCGGTCTGGGCCACGATCGGCACGTCGCCCATGCCCTGGACGTTCTCGGCGTCGAACTTCCGGCTGACCGAGTACTCGAGGGTCTGGGTGTTGAAGAGCTTGGCTTTCTGCCAGAACGGAATCTTCAGGTGAAGTCCGGGGGTGAGCACTTTTTTGAGGACGCCGCGGCCGAGGTCATAGACGCAGGCGACGTAGCCAGGCGGAACGTAAATGAAGAGTCCCTTGAGGACGTCTTCGACGACGAACGAGTACATGATTTTATCGAGACTTTCGGCCATAGGTTCGAGTTACCCGTTCAGGATAGCCGAAAAAGGTACCACAAGAACAGGGTCCGGGCAAGCCACGTCGGTCGCGACCGACGTGGCAAGGGTTTCAAGCCGCCGGCACCTTGGTTTCGGGCTTGGCGCGGAAGAACAATTTGCGCAGGGTGAAGACGCCGATCGAGAACAACATCGAGGTCAGGATGAAGATCGACTTGACCATGGGCAGCATCGACAGGGCGATGAACGAAAAGATCGGAAAAAACAGCATGTACATGACATCGGAGCGGGTCACCAGATGCTCGCGCTGCTTCTGCTCGACGTAGATTTCGAGGAACAGCAGAATGCCGACGATGCCGGGCCAGATCAGGTTTTTGGCGGCGATATCGAAGCCCAAAAACATGGTGTTGATGGCCGCCGACGGCGCGCTGACCCAGGTATAGAGAGTTTCATAGCGGGTGAAGCGGGCGCCGCTGACGAACACCTGATAGAGCAGAACGAGGGTCAGGGCTTGGACGCCGAGGACGAACACTTTGGCCCAGTAGTTGACCTTCTCCTGCTTGAGCAGCGAGCGGATCTTCTCCTTGCGCATCACCGGATCGGTCTTGAAGTCGCGCTCGATCGCCTCGATTTTGTTGTTGAGCCGCTCGAAGCGGATGCGATTGCGTTCGGTGACGATGGTGAAGGGCATCAGAACGACGCGCAGCAGCACGGTCAGCTCGATGACGGCCAGGCCGAGGTTGCCGTAGGCCGGCCCCTGGTAGAGAAAAAAAAGCGCGTTGAGCAGCGGGGTATAGAGATAGTCGTGCCAGAGCTGACCCATAGAGTTTAACGATCGGTTTTGGCCCGGCGCGCGTCCCACTCGCGCCAATGCGAATTATTCCGGTCCGATTCGGTGATGTCGCGGCGAATGGCCAAGAGCATGACCGTGCCCAGGAACATGATGGCCGAAACCATGACGAAGATGACGTTGAAACCGTAGCGCTCGGCCATCAGGCCGCCGATGCTGGCGGCGAGGGCGAAACCGATGCCGACGGCGTTGCTGTGGAGCGTCCATTCCATCCCCTCCTGGAACTTGTCGATATGCCGAGTAAAGATCGCCAAGTAGGTCGGGACCATCATGGCGTAGGCGGCGCCATTGACCGCTTCGAACAGGAACACCTGCCAGACTTCCTTGGCGAAAAAGTAGTAGAGCAGCGGCGTGGCGCTGGCCAGGGCCGAACCGGCCACCAGGAACGCGTAATCGTCGCGCTCGCCGCGGGTCCGATCGACATAGCGGGCCACCGGAATTTGCAGGATCGATTTGACGACCCAGAAGATGGTGGTGGCGAAACCGACGGTCGAGATGGTGCCGCCGCTGATCTGCCCGGTGAGGAAAATGGCGTAGATCGGGGCCAGGAGCCCCGGGGCCGAGATGATCAGGAAGTCCGAATAGATCATCGTCAGAACGATGCGGTTCACGGCCGATTTCCTTTTCAAGACCATAGGTGCGAACAGATGAAAGTATACCTCTTGCGACCGGCCGCCGCAACGCGTCAGCGCCGGACGGCGATGCGTTCTTTCTCCGATTTGGGAAGTTTTTTGATGGCGGCTTCGCGTTTCCTGGCGTCGGATTCGTTCATGTACTCTTCGCGGTACACCAAAGAGACCGGCAGGCGGCTGCGGGTATAGGCGGCGCCTTTGCCGCTGTTGTGTTCGCCGAGACGGCGCTCGAGGTCGGTGGTGATGCCGGTATAGAGCGAGCCGTCGCCGCAACGGACCATGTAGACGTGCCAATGGGTCTGCGCCATGGGAGGAGAATAGTCCCCTCTTCCCGGGCTGTAAAGGCGGGCCTAGGCTTTACGAAACGCGAGCTGCATGCTATACATATTTTTCTCGTCCCGCCGTTGAACGGCGCTTGACGAGACTGCGCACCACGCGCATTTGAGGAGAATCGCGATGAAAATACTCCTAGTTTGTCGGCATGGCGACTACTCGAGCGACGGCGGTCGCCTCACTGATTACGGACGGATCCAGATCCGGAACCTCGCCGACAATCTTCGAACGACCTGTTCGCTCGATGGCAAGCGCATTCTGCTGCTCACCTCGACCGCGCCGCGGGCCATGGACAGCGCCGAAGTGCTCAAGGCTTGTCTGGCGATTCCATTCCTCGAACCCTGGGAGTTCCTGTGGTCCGACCGCGATCACCGGCAGAACAACGGTAAGGTCTTGAGCCTGATCAAGAAAAAGGCCGACGAAGCCGACGTCCTGATCCTGATGTCGCACCTGGAGTACTGCGAGGACATCCCGGTGGAGTTCGCACGACAGGTGCTCAATGTCGGGATCAAATACATTCGCGGCCCCGGCAAAGCCTCGGCGCGGATCGTCTTCTGCGAGAACGGGGCGAATCAATTCGTCGAGTAGTCAACGCCCCGCTCCGACCGGTCTGCAACGTCGCCCATTCGGGCGATTTTTTCATCCTGCAGCCTCGACAGATCGAGTGGGTTTTGCTACAGTACGGCTGTTCAATCGAGGTCCCATCGTCTAGCCCGGTCCAGGACGTCTCCCTCTCACGGAGAAAACAGGGGTTCGAATCCCCTTGGGACTACCACAGACGCTCTCCACAACGGAGGGCGTTTTTGTTTTGTGTGTAGCTATTTAATGCGTCCATGACAATTGCTACCTGATTGTGAAATTACTGGGCGTTGCCCACGGGTTGCCCAAGATGTTGCGGCAGGAGGCGTATTGCCTCGAACAACGACTCAGGGGCGACATGGGAATATCGCATGGTCATTTTGATGTCCGAGTGCCCGAGGAGTTCTTGAACATGCCTGATAGGAACGTTCGCGCCAACGAGTTGAGTAGCAAAGGTGTGGCGGAGGGCGTGCCAACCGATGTGGCGTATCCCAGCGCGTGCCACAGCCCTTTCTAAGCCCGCCCGTGCCAGTTCCGGCTTGGGTGGCTCATTCCCGTCTCCGAAGACAAACCCAGACCGTCTAGCGCGTCTTTGGAGGCGTTCCACTAGGTCGGGAGTCATAGGAACGAAACGCCTGCGGTTATTTTTCGGCGCACCTAGATTTCCGTTGACCATGTTTTGAACTACGTTGATTGTCCGGGCGGCAAAGTCGACATTGCTCCAATTCAATCCCAGCAGTTCTCCCCTTCTCATTCCCGTCCTCACGGCACAGAACACCATGTCAGACCAGACAGAACCATCGTTACAGGCAGCGACCAGTAAACGGGCTTCGTCCATGGATAAGTACCGAGCGTTTTGTGGCGGGACACGGAGTGGCCTAATGCGAGGAGTGGCATTTACCAGTTCCCACTCATGTGCCGTCCGAAGACATTTGCCAAGTATCGCCAAGTGATTGTTTACCGACTTGGGCGACTGACCTTCTTGGATTTTCGCCGTCTTGTACCGCTCGATATCAGCGACACCGATTTTATCGAGCGCAAGGTACCCGAGGAACGGCAGGATGTGCGTTCGCAGTCGGCTTTCCTTGGCACCGACTTCGGACGGACGATTGTTCACGGCAACATAGTCCCGCATCCACATCACGGAGAATTCCGAGAGCGTCATGGTGCGTTGCTGCGGTTTGTCGGCGTCAGGAATCGACTCACCCCGAGCGAGACGTTGGCGCAGGGAGAATTCGTATGCGGCTGCCCCCGCCTTGCTGTTCTCGGGCGAGCGTTTGCGATAGCGGATGTATCCGACACGGAAATCCACCCACCAAGAATTTCTAAGTTTGCGTACACTCATGTTTTTAGTCGACCGCTTCCACGCGACGTTGTTTCAGGAATTCCGATACGTCTGCCTCATCAAATCGGAGGCCATGAGGTAGTCGGAAAAACGGAATCTCTCGATGTTCCACGAGGCGGTAGATGCTGGTCGTGGAAACGGTGAGCAAGGCCGCGAGCTGCTTCACGGTGAGCAACCTCTGTCCTGATTGTCCGTTGGAATTGGTCATATTCAATTGTTAAAGGGCGTTACTGAGTGATGCGCTTCCGGCTCCAATTCCTGCGCATCAGTGGGCAAGGAAATGATAGCATCATGCCCACCAACTTTCGACGTGTCATTTGGGGCAAAAAGCTTCTCGATGGCGACGAGCGGAAGATTCTCGGCCAGTAGCCAGCGACGATAATAAATTTTGCCCGCTTTCTCGCTGATGATTGGCTCTTTTGGTTCCCAAAACTGCGCATCTGACGGTATGACATCGAGAACCATTTTGATATGCGCAGGCTTTCGGTATATTTCCGGCGATATCAGGCCACGGCTGGCGAAATAGCGTTTGCCATTGAACTCCCGCGCACTGGCAAAGTCTTTGGTGAGATACTTACTGAGATAGCCGTACAT